>JAFGQV010000127.1 GCA_016935475.1 Methanosarcinaceae archaeon | reverse complement strand
TTTCCCGCATGCTTGCCGCCGTTTAACACGTTCATGGTAGGGACCGGAAGTGTGAATGCGTTCGTGCCTCCAAGATAGCGGTACAGTGGCATATTCAACGAGTCGGCTGCTGCCTTTGCTATGGCCATTGAAACGCCAAGAATTGCGTTGGCACCGAAATTAGATTTGTTATCCGTGCCATCCAATGCGATCATCAGTTCATCGATCTCCCGCTGCTTTCGCACATCTATTCCAATAACTTCAGCCTGAATGGTGGTATTCACATTCTCAATAGCTACGAGAACCCCTTTGCCGTCATAACGGTTTTCTTTGTCCCGAAGTTCAAGTGCTTCGTTTGTACCAGTGGATGCACCTGAAGGTACACTGGCTCTTCCAAACCCACCATCATTGGTATATACATCGACCTCAACGGTTGGATTTCCTCTGGAATCTAATATCTCTCGTCCATGAACCTTTTTGATAAGGTACTTATGTTCCTCGCCTATGTATGACATATTTCCACCCTGTTAATATTTGTAGTATATTACGTCATGAACATATATATCGTTACCGTCTACTGATATTAGGACATATCATTCACTGTTCAAATCAAAAATAGCAACACACAGGTTAATAAGTTTTTATATAAAATCCATTCAACCAGGCAAGAAGAAAAGGTACTTTACAGCATAAGATATATGAATGGTCAAAGTGATAACAAATAAGCAACAATGTAACTTGCAGTCGATACCGGGTCGGGGGATTCAGTATACAGATGCTACATCCTTGTGAATTAAGGGGGACTTAGGATTATTGAATTCGATCAATGAATCGTAGATTCACAAATATCAAGGATTTACCGATCCACCATTATTTTTTGAATTCGACCTGAATCTTTGTGAAGCAAATCATGAGACCTTTGCCGAGCTGAAATAACTTGTACATAGGTCTGTTAAGTTCAGCAGGTGGCAGCAGAATGAAGATAAATCACAGAATCAACCTTATCCACATCAGTATGCTGGTCATAATGATGGTGCTTATAGCTGGTGCTATAAATTTTACGATGAAAGGTGTATTTGAAGAAGAGATAAATGAAGGGGAATTTACGGTTGCAGTACATGTGGCAGAGAAACTAACAGATCCTCTACTAAACGATGATTTTGCACTAGTCCAGCATATCATCGACCAGGAAAAGATGCAATCATCTTTAGGTATTAAATACGTTTTTGTGATCGATCAGGAAGGCGTTGTGGTTGCCCATACCTTTCCGCAGGTTTTTCCGGTTGAACTTGCCACAGCAAATCCGGTCCCTCCCGAAGAAACCGGTTCGATTCAGATACTTTCTGTTGATGGGGAATCCATTAATGATATTGGGGTACGTATACCCGATTTCGAGGATACAAATGTCCATATAGGTTTCAGCAGGGAACCCATTCTCAATGTCATCAACACGCTCAACAATGAGATTTTGGGTATAATTGCTTTTGTTTTACTGCTCGGTCTTGTTGTGAGTTTTATTGTAATCCGCACGATAACCAGACCAATTGAACTGATGGTCGAGAGCACAAAGAAAATAGGTGAAGGAAACCTTGACCATCGGATTCATGTGAAAGCACCCGATGAACTCGATGAACTGGCAAAGAGTATCAACCAGATGGCAGAAGACCTTAGAAAATCCGAAACAAAATATTGCACAGTCGCTGATTCGGTAAATGATATGATTTATCTGGTAGATCATGATTTACGTTTCCTGGCATGCAACAGGAAGTCTCTTGAATGCATGGGTGTCTCAAAAGAAGATATTATAGGCAGACCACTTGTTGAAATAATCCGTGACCCTGACGAAAAAGAATTTTATCACAAAAACCTTCAAAAAATATTAGAAAAACGTGTACCGGAAACTCATGAGCGGGAATTTGACATTAAGGGTCAAAAAAGGTACTATACCATGACAATGGTACCGGTGTTCGATTCAGAAGGCAATGTATCTGCTGTTGCATGTGTGGGATGTGATATCACCGAACGTAAGCGGGCTGAAGAAGCGCTCAAGGAAAGCGAAGAGCGGTATCGGAAACTGGTAGAGTTGGCCACCGATTCCATCATTGTGCACCGCGAAGGGCGCATTATTTTTGCCAATCCTGCCGCAGTCACATTAATAGGTGCAAAGGGTCCGGAAGACCTGATCGGAAAATCGGTGCTGGATTTCATTCCACCGGATAATAGGGAATTAGTTATTGAACGACTGAAGCATGTCCTTGATACACATGAGCCTGCCAGGCTTATCGAAGAAAAGCTCATCCTGATGGATGGATCACTTATCAATGCTGAGGTAACCGGGACATTTATCACATACGAAGGAGAGCCTGCCATCCAGACGGTGGTGCATGATATTACTGAACATAAGAGGGTAGAGGAAGAAATCCTTATTAAACAAAAACAACTGCTTTCCATATTTGACAGCATCGATGAAATTGTCTACGTTGCAGATCCGGACACCTACGAACTTTTGTATTTTAACGAAGCTTTTAGATTGCGCTTTGGAGGTAATGTAGGTGATAAATGTTACAGGTTTCTCCAGAATGAGACTTCACCTTGTTCTTTTTGCACCAACAAATATATTTTCGGGGAAAATCTGGGGAAAACGTATATCTGGGAATGGCAGAACCTGGTGGATCGCCATTGGTATCGCTGCATAGATAAAGCTATAAAATGGCCTGATGGGCGTATGGTTCGTTATGAGATGGCAATTGACGTTACCGATCGCAAGCGGGCTGAGGAAGAACTTCGTAATTCCCACCAGCAACTTTTTGACATTATCGAATTCCTTCCTGATGCCACATTTGTCATCGATGCTGAGAAGAAAGTGATTGCCTGGAACCGTGCCATTGAAGAAATGACAGGAGTAACGAAGGAGGACATCCTCGGGAAAGGCGATTATACTTAT
>JAFGQV010000015.1 GCA_016935475.1 Methanosarcinaceae archaeon | reverse complement strand
TAGGCCGTTCAATCAATATCCCCTCTGGTCTTGCCATAAAATAAAATTGTTATCAATTAGTAATAAAACTTTCGTTCATAACTATAACCATAAACCGTCAATAAGTACATGTTTTTTTCTTTGGAAGTTAAGTATTTCTCGAACGTGAACTCTGAAAACCTCCACGTTATCTAAATCGCATAATTTAGTTTTATGTGACCAAGTTGCTCCATTTTGGTTAATGTCTAAAATTGTATTTGCTATGGATTTATTGCCAGCAAAAAATTCAAGCATAACTTTTTGTTTTTCATTTTCCAAAATTTTTGCAGTTAATTTATATTCCCCACTTAATTTAAGTACTGATTTATCCCCAAGAACATGATCATCGTTATTGTCCAAAAGCAAATGTGCTAGTAGTTCAGGTTTCTTTTTATCAATTGCAACGTAGTCCTCTTCAAAAAGTCTAATTGTGGGATAACTTTCATCTCTCCAAAAATCTGCACTATATGGGTTTTGTCGGGTTGTGAATTTTTTTCTAAGAATCATTTTTGAATCCCTCCTTTGCAACATATTATCCCCAATTACGCCATAAGGTTTAGTCCCAAGTAATGGTTTATGGAATCTAGGTTGGCGATATATTGTCTTTATGAGTTCTTCCAATCGTTTTGGATATTCATAGTCTTTTCTGAAATCAACATACAATATAGAACTTAGATATGTAGGCGTTTCGTCACCTTCTCTAAGAATGGGAATAAATCTCGAATTACTAAATTCACTTTTAACCAGTTCGTGATTGATAATCATATTTTCATAACCCGCCCCTCCACGCTTTTCATTAGCTTTAATTACGTAATTGGATGTACATACAAGAATTACATAGTCAGAATTTTGAATAGAAACACGCATATATTTTTCAATGTCTTGACCGGGGAGAACATCCCATAGATCTAGTTTTGTTTCTATTGAATTTTTTTGAAGTGATTCCGCTAGTTTCCTAACCCATTCAGTATGAGGTTCATTATCGCAAGAATAACTAATGAAGCAGGTTGGATTTTTTCCCATAGTCATTCAGATGTAATTATTAATTAAATATTTTTGGAACAGATTATTGATGTTTTTAAGTTAGAGTTATTCATCGTAAAGAAAGCAATAAAGAAAATAAAAGTTCTTGTTACTCATAGCACATACCAACAACCCCCTCCCCAACACGTTTTCCACTAAAATCAACCCCGACCCACCCCCCTTCTTCCCAATAATCCCTCAAACCTGCGGAACAAAAATAAGAAAACCAAAGCTGGTCTCGCGACCATAAGCTATATTTATAGTTTTTGTCATATAATTACACAGGATTTTTGTCTGTCGCAAAAATGAGGGAATGAATACTTTGCGAGGTATCACATGAGCACTGAGAATAGAGATTTGATTATTGAACGGCTAGAGAGGCAGCTAGTAGACAAAGAGCGCGAGTACGAGGAGATCAAAGCCTCTCTTCGAGACTCGATCTTAAGGGAACTGCGGCGTGAGCTTCAGAACGATCTTGACCTGAACAACCGCATCAGCAAGCTCGAGCAGAAGTTAACGGAACTAACAAACAACGTGACTGGCATAATGGATGAACTGCTCGACCAGAAGACGGTACTGCGTTCCGCAAGCCGCATACTGGACAAAAGCGAAAACACGATCAGAAGCCAGCTACCGTCTGCGATCCCGGAACCCAGACCGGCTCCGGCACCACCAGTATCCACACCTCCACCAGAACTGCCTGCTTACATGAAATCACCATTTCCGAAGCCAAGGCAGCCAGCTTCGAGCACAACAGTTCAAACAAGGGACGTACCGATCAGTACGTCACGCAAACCCCAGACAAATGTACATCTTAACATAAGGGACGCAGCACCCAGACCAGAACCAAGATTCCAGGAACCTGAACCAAAAACCGAATACATCGTCGCCAGAAGTGACAAAAGAAGTAACGAATCTTCTCCCCACTTGCTCCAGAAGCACCACACACCATCTGCAGCCAACACAGGTGAATATATCATTGCAGAAGATCGAAAAAACCGGCGCACGGTGTCTCATACACCATACGAGGATACAGAAAGCCGTGAAGACGAGGACGTGGAAATAACCACCACCCGTAGTAAATGACCACCGTCTTAACGTGAAAAACAGAGGAATCGTGTGTATATAACGGAAATAGAGTTTGTAAACTTCAAATCGTTCGGAAAAAAAGTAAAGATACCATTTTTCGACGATTTCACCACAATCTCAGGACCAAACGGAAGCGGGAAATCCAACATAATAGACGGAATCCTCTTCGTGCTCGGACTGTCCAGCTCAAAGACCATGCGTGCTGAGAAGCTCACAGACCTCATCTACAACGGCAAAAGTTCCAAAAACATTGATTTTGCACAGGTAACGATCCACTTTGACAACACCGACCGCGAGATGCCCGTGGATGCGGACGAAGTGGTTATCAGCCGCAAGATACGAAAGACCGAGAGCGGCTACTACAGCTACTACTATTTTAATGGCAAAGCAGCCAGCCTGACAGATATCCATACACACCTCGCAAAGGCACGGGTAACACCCGAAGGATACAATGTAGTGATGCAGGGCGATGTTACGCGCATCATCACCATGACAACAGGCGAGCGGCGCAAAATAATAGACGAGATTGCCGGTGTTTCCGAATTCGACAGCAAGAAAGACAGGGCAATGAACGAACTTGAGATCGTGCGCGAGCGTGTAGAAAGGGTCGACATCATAATCGAGGAAGTGGATGTCCAGCTTTCAAAGCTCAGAACAGAACGCAACCAGGCCCTCAAATACAAATCACTAAAAGAAGAGAAAATGAAATTCGAAGGCTTTGTACTGCTTGCGAAGCTCAAGGATGCAAAGACAGAGCTGGAATCCATAGACATCGATACCGTTTCAAAGAAAGAGAAACTTGACCGGCTCTCCCTTTCAATGGATGAGAGACGTACAAAGCTGGAAGAGCTTGAAAAAGAACTTGTGTCTCTTACCTCGGATATCCAGAGGATGGGAGAGGATGAGCAGATCCGGACCAAGAAGGAGATCGAAGAAATAAGGGGCGAGGTCTCAAGATGCGTTGACAGTATCGAACTTGCAGACACTGAAATGGAAGACCTTGATGCCAGACGCCGCAAAGCATTTGTTGAGATCGATGAGGTAAAAGGCAAGGTCCAGAACCTTGATGCAAAGATCAGCGAAGAGACACTGCGTAAAGAAGGGATACTTGCCGGAATGTCCGAGAAGAGGACCGAGCGCATGATCCTCCAGAGCAAGATCGCGGACGTGGATTCAAAGTTCGCGCAGACAAGAGACGAACTTTCATCCCTCAAATCCGAACTTGAGAAGGTCAAGAACGAGAAAAGCGAACTCATGCGGCAGGAAGACCGCATGCTTGATGCCCTCAGGCGAAAATCCGCTGAGGTGCGGGACATAGAGAACGAGATCGAAGACGCAAAATCAAAGGCAGAGTCCTCAGATAGCGATACCAGATCTGTCCGGTACGAGATCGAAAAGCTCACAGAGAAGATCAACTCGCTGACAAAGGACCTCGATGACCTTGAAAGCAACCGTTCCCAGATCAAAGGCGTGATCACAGACCTTGAAAGCACACTTCACAAACACCAGCAGGAATATGCGATGGTGGAAGCCAGGGTGCGTGCTGCGGAGGACATCAGGTATTCAAAAGCAGTGGACATGGTCATCAGCGCAAAGGATAACCGCGAACTTCCGGGCATCTACGGCACCATAGCAGAACTCGGGAGCGTTGACCAGAAATATTCCAGTGCACTTGAAATTGCAGCGGGAGGGCGCATGCAGGCGATCGTTGTGGAGGAGGATGAGGATGCTGAGCATGCTATCCATTACCTGAAACGGAACCGCGGAGGAAGGGCAACGTTTCTGCCGCTGAACAAGATGGAGACGCGCCGCCCCTATAAAGACCTCTCAGACAGGAAAGGGGTGATCGGATATGCCATCGATCTCATTGATTTTGACCCTAAGTACGAGGCTGCCTACTGGTTTGTCTTCAGGGACACACTGGTGATGGATACGCTGGAGAATGCAAGACGTCTCATTGGCGGTCTTCGCATGGTGACCCTTGAAGGCGAACTTATCGAGAAGACCGGCGCCATGACAGGTGGGTCAAAACAGCATTCCGGTCTTTCCTTTGCCGCATCGGAGAAGGACAAACTGGTGAAGCTGGCAGAACAGATCACAGAACACGATTCCAGGCGCAGCGCCGCCATAAAGAAGCTGGACACAGTGGAAGGTCACATATCCGATGTGAACCGGGATGTCCATGAATGTGATAAGGATATCACAAAGAAGGAGATGCAGCTTGAAGAGATCGCAGGCAGGGGCGAGCGGCTTGCCCAGATGATCGGGTCAAAGAACGCAGAACTTGTCGAAATAGAAGGATCCAGGAAAAACCTCCGTGAGGAAATGGACGGGATCGTGGTGCAAAAGGAAGAGAATGATGCATCCTCCCTATTATTAGAAGAGAAGATCGCCGGACTTGAAGAGAAACTATCCGATTCAGAGGTTCCAGAACTCAACAAGCAGGCTGAGCGCATCGACGAAGAGATCAGGCGTCTCGAGGGACGGGTACGTGATATCGAGGCAGAGATGAACGCCTTTAATCTTGAGCGGGAATATGCGACAGCACGTATCGAAGAGAACCGGGAACTTATCAGCAGCCTCGATGAGAAAAAATCAACTCACAGGGAGCGTGTCGCTGAACTTAAGAACAAGATTACGGAATTGGAAACTTCCCTTAAAGAAAAACAGGAGCGTGAGCAGGAACTTGCCGAGGAGCTTAAGGAACTCCAGCAGGAACGCAGCCAGAGGCAGGAAGAGCACAATGCTCATAAAGCCGAATTCGAATCCATAAAATCGAAGTTCGAAGATGGCAAGAGAGAGATGACAGTCCTTGATGCAACACGAAGCGCGCTTGTTGAGCAGATCACAGAACTGGTTCAAGAGCTTAACAGGCGGGGGATCGAGGAAACAGAAGAGGTTCCGAACTACGAGACCGTGCGCACGAGGATTGCAGCCATCGAACGTGCCATGGAACGTATGGAACCTGTTAACATGCGCGCCATCGACGAGTATGATGGGGTCGAGGCAAGGCTCGATGACCTTAAGAAACGGCGGGATACCCTCTTTAACGAGCGTGAACAGATCATTGCCCGTATCCAGCAATACGAGAAACTCAAAAAAGATGTGTTCATGGACGCTTTCAATGGCATCAATGAACATTTCAAGGTCGTCTTCAATGAACTATCAGACGGCAGCGGTGAACTTGTGCTGGATGATGAGGAGGACCCCTTTGCAGGTGGAATGACCCTGCGTGCACAGCCAAAGGAGAAAAACCTTCAACGACTGGAGGCAATGTCCGGAGGCGAGAAGAGCCTGACAGCCCTCGCATTCCTCTTTGCGATCCAGCAGTACCGACCTGCACCCTTCTATGCATTCGATGAGATCGATATGTTCCTGGACGGTGCAAATGCCGAGAGGGTTGCCCAGCGCGTCAAAAAGGCAGTAAAGGATGCACAGTTCATTGTCGTGTCCCTCCGCAAGCCCATGATCGAAGCGGCTGCCAGGACCATCGGGGTGACCATGCAGGAAAATAACATTACAAGCATCACGGGTGTGAAACTATATTGAGCGATACAGGTGACGGAATGGAAGTTATATCAGAAACAGCCTTAATGGATGGAATGACGATCCTTAATCCCTCGAACACTGATTTTATCCAGACATTGCGTACGCTGGGCATTGACGGATCCCTCCTTGATCTTCCCGATGATATGATGAATGAACCGGTGGAGATTCTCTTAAACCTTGCAAAAAGCGGGGAGATCGATCCCTGGGGTATCGATATAGTGGAGGTCACCGACAAGTTCCTCAACAGGATCGAGGAAATGAAATTAATGGACCTGCGGATATCGGGCAGGACACTCCTGTATGCAGCTATCCTTCTTAGAATGAAATCCACATGGATCGTGCAGGAAGATGTGGATGAAGATGGATTCGATGATATGGAAGATGAGACCGAGTTCTATGATGTGGAAGAGTACCCGGTCCCGAAACTTCCCATACGCCGCAGCGCTGCCCGCCCTGTTACACTGCAGGAATTGATCAATGAACTCCAGAAGGCAGAGACCGTGGAATTCAGGCGGAAGGACAGACGGCACCGCCTGAGAGTTGAAAAAGAGAATGCTACCACCACCGAAGAGATACTTGGGATCGCACATGAGGAAAATATATTGGGGCGTATCAGCATCCTGAACGAGCAGTTGACAGATATGTTCAAAGACCAGAAGTATCTGCTTTTCTCGGACCTTGTTAACGGGGACAGGTCCGAGCGTGTGATGACCTATGTTTCGCTGTTGTTCCTTGCCTACGAGAAAAAGATATGGCTGACACAGGAGGAACTGTTCGGCGAACTGTATATCCATCAGAACTGTGCTGCGGTGGATTCTGCTTGAAAGGATGTGTTGTCTTCTGAATGAAAAGGAAATAATCGAGGCTGCACTGTTCGCTGCCGGGGCACCGCTTGACGCTAAAACCCTTGGATTGATAATCGACAGGCCAAAAAAGGAAGTGATCACAATTGTCCGGTCACTTATGGAAGATTATATGAACCGCACGTCCGGGCTTGAGCTAATTGATCTTGGCGAGAGGTATGTCCTTCAGGTCAAGCCAGTGTATACGGACCTTGTACGTTCCCTTGCCCCCAAGGAATTACCGTCTCCGATCCTGCGGACTCTTTCCATGATCGCGTATCACCAGCCTGTTGTCCAATCCGAACTGGTGGAGATGCGGGGTAATTCTGCATACGACCATATACGGGAGCTTAAAGAGAGGGGTTTTGTAAAGGCTGTTCCTCACGGGAGGACTAGACTGCTTCAGACCACGACCATGTTCGGCGATTATTTCGGACTGAATTCGGACGATCCGGAGCTTATTAAAAAGAAGATCGTGGAACTTTCACGCCAGCAGAGCGGACAGACCGGACTTAACAGGTGGCTTGGCAGAAAAGTGGTGGCAGTCAGCCCAATGTACGAATCCCTGATGGACCTGTGCGGGATCAGGGAATACACTGTGATCAATGCCTACAATCCCACAGAAGAAGAGATCGATGCACTTGCTGATGTTTATAAACTGATAATCACCAGAGGATATACTGAACGTGTGAGCAAATTCTATGATGGAGAGATAATAGAAGTACGCTCCACCACCTTCGATGACCTGATCGGATCGATACAGGCGCTTGAAAGTATATCTGACGCAAAAAAAGCAGAGGAAAGCATTGAAAAGTTGCGTGAACTGAAGGAGAGGTACGTTTCAAAGGCACTGACCATCAGCAAGAAAGTAACACCTGCAACCGATATGGTCGCAAGGATAGTGAACGACCTGCATATCGGCATCTCAGCAGAGGGTGTGGAGATAGCACCCGATTATGGCACATCCAGTGAGGGTGCCAGTGTTGGTGAAGGTGCAGACATTATTGTCCCGACACACCAAAACTTAAACGGCGACCTGATCAAAAGAACATGCAGCAAGTATGATGCGATTATCGACGGGTTAAAGGCACTTGAAGAGAAACAGGATTAATCAAAAAGTCATTCGTATTCGATCGTAACCTTGACCTTACTGACACCTTTTGGAAGGTACACGCTACCGTTTACAGTTCCGTTCGTAAATTTGTACCTGTCAAAATTTTTGGTGGTCTTGTCGTTCTCAGCATCCATTTCTATTTTTGTCATGGTTTAAGCCTCCTATGTTATTTTTTGTAACTGCAATTTCAGTTGTCCGATTTTATCGGACAACTCAAAACCTTCTTCATCAGCTTGGTTTTAGATATGACCAGTCTCTTCGGGGGACAGGTCGTGTAGTTTGTAGACAAGATGGTCTATTTCTTCTTACTTTCAAGCCTTTTTTTAGTTTCAGGCACATTAAGATAATTCTCTTGAGTAACTACTTTTTCACCACTTCTTCGTTCCAATTCTTTTCTTGCCACTCCCGCCACAGTACCGCCTTCTTTGGCAGCATGTTTATTCTCATCAAAACCGAGTGCATCTTTGTTTCGGGCTATTTTCGTAGTAGAAGCCTCACCAAGCATGTTGAATATCAATTCAAGGTCGTTCATATGGTCTCGAAGGTTTTGCTGCGTCAGTCCTTTGAACGCCTTATATTCGCCAGGTGTTAAGCCAAATGTAGCTTTAGAGATTTCAGCCGTTAAGATGGAATATTCTCTTTTTGTTTCAATTCCTCTTTTATTCCACTCATCGGTAAGTTCATCCCTTATCGCTATTCACCTTACTCTTTTTTCAATCCATTCATCAGAATAACCTTTCTGTTTATAGATTTCTTTCATCCGTCTTTGTGCCAGTTCGGGATCTTCTATTTCTTGCACCCGTTCATAACCGACTTTAGCAAGCCATCTTTTGAAGGGTTCGGCTTTTTTTGAGGGGATGGATTGAATTATCCTGAATGCCCCTTCTGTATTGACACAGTTCATTTTTTGCATCCCGCCTGTAGTATCTACTGCAAGGGTATGTACAATTTGTACCCACCCTTTAGCCAGATATTCGTCCCTTCGTTTCATTTTTTGAATATACTGTTTTGGGTCACTGGAATCAGTTAATATAAACACAATATCCTCTAAAACAAACCACCATTCGTTATTGTTCCATGTACGCCGTATTTTCTGTCCCTCAAAAACGACAATTGCATCTTTTGAATCCATATTATCTCCCCTTATTGAACTCCTCTACAATCTTTATCTCTTCGAGGGTCAGGTCGTATAATTTGTAGACAAGCCGATTAATATCGCTTTCCAGTTATAATTACGATTGATTAATCTTTGATTTGTTTATTCAATTTCTTCTCAGTTAAGTGAAGATAATTCTCATTTGAAACAA
Source organism: Methanosarcinaceae archaeon (assembly GCA_016935475.1). Lineage (GTDB taxonomy): Archaea > Halobacteriota > Methanosarcinia > Methanosarcinales > Methanosarcinaceae > JAFGQV01. The sequence continues at coordinate 2,996 of JAFGQV010000015.1, read as the reverse complement.
TAGTATTTCCGGTTTTTTCCTCTATTTCTTTCCGTGTATTCTTTGCGATAGTACCACCTTCAAAAGCAGAATGTTTGCATTCATTAAATCCTCGTGAATCTTTTGATGTTGTGATGTCTGTTGTTGCTTTTTCGCCAACTATTGTGAGGATTAACTCCCAGTCAGTCATATGGTCTCTAAGGTTCTGGTTGTCCCTATTCAAGCATTTGAATTTTTTATATTCCCCAACTGTTTTACCAAATGTTGCTTTCGATATCTCATTCGTGAGGATCGCAAAGTCTTTTTGCTGCTGAATGCCCCTTGTTTTCCATTCATCTGTCAAATCCTGCCTGATTGCTATACCCCTTAGCCTCTTTTCGATCCAATCCGCAGGGTATCCTTTAAGCTCGTAATAGTCCTTGACCCTGTCCTGTGCAAGCTCTGGGTTTTCTATTTCCTGTATCCTTTCATATCCGACTTTTGCAAGCCATTGCTTGAATGGCTCTGCTTTAGGGGAAGGGATCGACTGGATTATCCTGAATATTGTTTTCGTGTTCGCACAGTCAGTTTTCCTTAGTTTGCCATCTTCAGCAAGCAATTTCAACCGGTGACAATTTGTCACCACTTCGCTTCCTTCGTCTCTAAGCCTTTGGCTTAGCTTATTCCAGTATTTTCTTGCTTTTTGAGCATCAACTTGCTCAGTCAGAACTGCGGCTATATCGACAACCGAAAAAAACCACTCTTCATTATGCCAGAGCCTTCTTATTTTCTTGTCCTGAAAGACGATTAATGACTTTTCCGAATCCATCTTATCTCCCCTCATTGAACCCCTCGACAATCTTTATCTCTTCGGGGGTCAGGTCATATAGTTTGTAGACGAGCTGGTCGATTTGATTTTTTTGATTTTTGAATTTCAGTTTAATTTCCGTCCTTATTTTTTATTGACATCTTAAATCTGTTCTGTTTTACTTACCAATTTATCAAAATCGGACTCAAATAACCTGTCTTGAATTACTCTATATTTTTCAAATTCGGATTCTGCGAATTGTTTGGCAATTTCAGATGTGATTTTTCCTGGGTGTTTTAAAACCTCTCTGTCATCAAATTCTAAGAATATATCAAGTCTTTTTGACCAGTCTTCTATAGTCATTGGTATTTTTCTTTTTGCTCTTTCTTCAGCTAGATCAAGATATGCACTTACAATTCTTCCCAATGATTCCAGTTCTTCTTTTTTAAGATAATTTTTAGCAATTGCTACATCGGTTTTGATTATTTTTCCTGTTGGTGAATTATTCCATGAAGTTAACCCCATGTTTTCCTTTTTTGCATCTGCTCTTTCCACAATCAATTCAGGTGCAGTATTTTTGTGTATGGCATAGTGAAGTTTATTTTGTACTTTTGCAAAAAAATCTCTTGTTAATTTTGCATCTTTGTCATAATCCAAACTTGTTGCGTATATGTCTGTTATTTTTTGGTAAAAATTTCTTTCACTGAGTCGTATTTCTCTGATTTCTGCAAGTAAATTATCAAAGTAATTTTTGTTTAAGTAAGAACCATTTTCAAGACGTTTATTGTCTAAAACATAACCTTTGACTGCAAATTCTTTAATTACTTTTGTCGCCCAAATCCGAAATTGCGTAGCCTTGTATGAATTTATCCTGTATCCCAAGAAGATAATTGCATCTAAATTGTAAAAATCAATTTCTCTTTTAACACTTCTATTCCCTTCTTTTTGAACTATTAGGAATTTCCTAATAGTTGCTTTTTCATCTAATTCGTCTGTCTGATATATATTTTTAAGATGTTCATTGATTGTGGGGATTTTAACATCAAATAGCTTAGCCATCATTTTTTGAGAAAGCCATACAGTCTCATTTTCATATTTGACTTCAATAGACTCCTCCTGAGACTGTGCAGTAAATATCAAAAATTCTGCTGTTGAGTTTCTTATTGCTAAATCTTTGCTCATATCAAATTACCTTCACAATCGTATTTGGCATGTTGTCTGGTTTCGTATTTTTATTTTGTGCAGCATCTTCAACATTTTGTACGAAAAATTGAAGCAACTTGCTCCTGTTCGCGAAATATTGCGGTTCTACAGGCCCTCTGGCATAAAACGGATTTCCTGCCATTTTTGTCATCTCTGTCATAATTTATCGGATGGACAGGATTTCGATGCGGCGTTGCCTCCTGTAAATCCTGTTCATCCCGTCCGAATATATCATTGAATTTTTCATCAATCCCGATTTCCACCTATCCGGCAGACGCTCTCATTTCCCCTCATTGAACTACTCAACAATCTGTATCTCTTCGGGAGTAGGGTCGTATAGTTTGTAGACTAGCTGGTCGATTTGGTTTTCTAATGTTTTTACTCTGGCTTGTTTAGATAAATTATCGAAGTAATCAGCGTCTTTTGTAATGGTGATTATTTCGTCAACGAGATTTATTACAAAAACTTGTTCATTGGTAGATCAGGAGTCATAATACAAATCTCTTCTTTGGTTAGAACCAGCATAAAAATACAGGTTCAATAACACTTTTTTAATGTTTCTAATAGTTTATCAGGTTCAATAATTTGACTATTTATTATAACGACAACAATGTCTAAAAATATAAAATTTGTTATTTTGTTAGAACTCAAGTTTAACGGTTCCCACTTTTTTTCTCATCGAGAATGCCTTCTCTTTTTGTTAAAAAATCAATTTGAAAGATTAAAAAATCTACACTAAAATCTACGAAATTCCATGTTTTTGACCTATAAGCCGTGTATTTATTTGGTCTAAATATCAAAGTTGGTCGGTTTCAACAACATTTGAGTTAAAATGCAGGGATAGTTGCCAAAATTTATTGTGGGTGTTAAAAAGAGTAAATCTTAAGTATAGAATTTATGGATTGGTAATTGGCTAAATAAAAATTTGTAGAGTCAATCAAATTAGATAATCCTGCCATTTTCATTTTCCCCCATACAAACTAAGTAGTTTTCTTCCAGCAAATAAATAGAATAATGAAGACAACAT
>JAFGQV010000126.1 GCA_016935475.1 Methanosarcinaceae archaeon | reverse complement strand
GTGTTCAATGAAAATGGACAGCCTCCAATCGTGCCTGCAATAACCAACGATCTGAACAAGGTACCTGCAAAACTGGTACCTCTTGTGACAGAGTAACGATCTAAAAGGTAGCAAAATGAATAAGATACCATTCAGGAAACAGTTTAAAAAAGCAATAAAAACTGACCCTCTGATGGTATCATTCTCTTTTTTAGCTCTATTACTATTACTTTTTGTTTTTCTGACGCTTTCCGATATGATCATAGTTCAGGTAACATCTGATTTTCCAGGGCTGATCGCTGCGGCTAAGAACGAGTCCGTCATAAGATCCATTAAACTTTCCCTGTATGCGGGTTTGCTCTCAACTTTAGTGTCCTTTCTGGTGGGTGTGCCAGCTGCATATATCCTTGCAAGGAAGGACTTCTTTGGAAAACGTGTTGTTGAAAGCATTCTTGACATACCGGTTGTAGTTCCTCACACCGTGGCTGGAATTGCCCTTCTTACGATATTTGGGTCAAGAGGTCTGTTAGGGGAGCCCCTTGGATCGTATATACAGTTCAGGGATGCCCTGCCCGGAATTATCGTTGCAATGGTCTTCGTATCAGCTCCTTTTCTTACCAACTCAGCACGCGAGGGGTTCCAGAACATTGATCCTAGAATTGAAAACGCTGCACGGTCGCTGGGTGCTCCTTTATGGAAAGCATTTCTTCTTGTAACACTCCCGATCGCATCCCGGCATCTTCTCATCGGTTCGATCATGTGCTGGGCGCGGGCGATCAGTGAGTTCGGGGCAGTGGTGATGATCGCATATTATCCAATGGTGGGTCCCACACTGATATACGAACGTTTTATCTCGCACGGTCTTTCGGCATCAAGACCAGTTGCGGTTTTGATGATACTTGTTACCCTTACAATATTTATTGCGGTCAGGCTTATATCCGCAGGCTGGCGTACCTATGATAAGGATTAAAGATCTGAACCGGAAATGGAAGGAATTCACGCTGGAGGACATTGACCTTCATGTGCGGGAAGGGGAGTATTTTGTTATACTGGGACCGTCGGGTGCAGGCAAGACGCTGCTTCTTGAGGTCATTGCCGGATTCCATCCACCGGACCGTGGGGAAATATTCTTTGGAAGCAGAAATATTACTGAACTTGCTCCTGAAAAACGCAATGTTGCTTTCGTGTACCAGAACTATTCACTTTTTCCCCATTTAGACGTATTGAAGAATATCGAATTCGGGATGCGGATGAGGGGGCTCAGGGACCGTGCCCGGGTCGAGAAGATGGCAGAGTACCTTAACATCTCACATCTCTTTCACCGGAATATCTATACGCTTTCAGGTGGCGAGCAGCAGAGGATCGCAATTGCAAGGTCTCTTGTGACCGACCCTGAGGTTATGCTTCTGGATGAACCCCTGAGTGCTCTTGATCCACAGACGCAGGAGACGAGCCGAAAGATCCTGAAAAAGATCCACAGCGATTCTAAGCTCACGGTGATCCATGTTACCCATGACCAGACAGAGGCGCGGGTAATGGCAGACCGGATCGCAGTTATGATGGATGGCAGGATCGTGCAGGTCGATACCCCGGAGGAACTGTTCAACAGGCCAATTAACGACAAAGTTGCACATTTCCTTGGTGTCGAAAATGTAATGAAAGGGACTGTGACTGCAAATGATGGTGGCGTTACGCTTATTGAGGTAGATGGAACGTCGATCGAAGCAATATCTGATTATGCTGTGGGGGATATGGTTCATGCCTGCCTTCGACCTGAAAATGTGACCCTGAGCAAGATGCGGGTTAAAACCAGCGCCAGAAATATATTTGAAGGTGCTATAATAGAAACTGAGCTATTAGGTGCACTTGTGAGAGTGAAAGTGGATTGTGGATTTATGCTGAATGCTTTCGTAACAAGACAATCCGCAGAAGAACTCGAACTCAAGCCCGGTTCACACGTTATCGTATCATTTAAAACCACTGCAGTCCATGTGGTCTAATAAATAACAGGGTGACTAAAATGAAAACCAAAACAAAGCTGTGGTTGACCGAAGGTGGCAAACCGTTGATCGGGGAAGGAAAAGCTATCCTATTGAAAACCATAGACGAAGAGAAATCCCTGAACAAGGCGCGCAAGAAACTTAATATCTCATATAAACATGCGTGGCAGATGCTCAAGAACATCGAGGAAAGTGCAGGTAAGCCTGTTGTTATAAGTGTCCGGGGTGGCAATCAGCAGGGGACATTTTTAACCGACTATGCAAAAGAGGTGCTTGCAGAATATGAAGCCCAGAAACAGATCATCCATGAGACCGTGGACGACGATACATTCTGGGAAGGTGTGGGATTGAAGATCACTGCACGCAACCAGTTGGCTGGTAGGGTCCTCAATGTGGAGGATGGGGATATAATATCGAAGGTGAAGATCGAAATTGAACCGACTGTGGTCACATCGGTAATAACAAGAGACGCCGTGGATAAACTGGATATCAAAGTCGGAGACAGGGTGCTTGCAATTATAAAATCCACGGAAGTAATGATCGGAAAAAGGTGAATGCAGGATCAAATCCTGTGTCATTACCCTCTCATGAAAAAGCCGAAACTATCAAATCCGGGGTGTATAAGTGACTATTTTAGTTTCTAATCTGGGGAAACTAAATGAGTTCGGCAAAACAAAAAAGAGCTGAATAGTTACTAAAAAAAATCAAAAGAAATTATTGGGGGGGGTTATTAAACCCAGCCCAAAAATAAGATCAAGAAGAATAAGTCTTATTCTGCGATCTCACCGAATGCGAACTTGCGCATTACTTTTGTTACTTTGATGCTGACTTCGTCGCCGACTTTTGCGTTTGGTACAAAGATCACAAATCCCTCTACTCTTGCAATTCCGTCGCCTTCTCTTGCGATGTCTTCAATCTTTACGTCGTATGATGCACCCTCTTCTACAGGGGCGGCTTTATCCATGTTGCTAAACAAAATCTTTCACGTCCTTTAATTTACTGATTACCATCAATCAGGGAAAAATAAAACTGCAAAAATAGTAAGACCCATTTAATGCTGTATATCTTAAACCAAAATGACTTAAATCGTTAATACACTGTAATGTGATTTGAACTATATATACATTTGCCTGTAATCTGGTTTCTTGCTTGCATTTTATCTATTGTTAAGAATGGCAATGGGACTTTGAACACAGATATTCTGCCACCCTGCCAGTTTTTGTTGTGCGGGCAGGGTGACGGTTCAACTTGACGTTCAAGTTTGTATAACCAAGTCCAAGCGACGGTTTTATTTAATGTTTAACATGTTATGACTCAATTTCAAAAATTTTAAATAAAACCACTTTCGTTTTTTCATAGATATAACAATGTTTGCATGAAAATCCGGGAATGGAAAATGAATACCATCAAAAAAGACCTGTTGGCTTCAACCAGCAGTGTTGTGATCAGACCCTTTAATTCGGCAGACGTGGATTTTGTAATATCCCGCCAGTTGTCATTATATGAATTGGAACATGGATTTACCTCCGAAATATGGAAGGCTTACCTAACAGGTGGAGTACGTGAGCTTGTAGACCAGTTTGATGATGAAAGGGACTGCATGTATATTCTTGATCATAATGGGACTCCATCAGGGTGTGCAGCCATTACACATGCCGATGAGGTGACAGCGAAATTCAGGTTCTTTTTCGTAGAAGCCGACCTGAGAGGAATGGGAGCCGGGCATAAGCTCCTGGATATGGCTATTGATTTTTGTAAAGAAAAGGGATATAAGCATGTGTTCCTGTGGACATTCAGCACTTTACTGTCTGCAAGGCATTTGTATATCAGTAAAGGATTCAAAATGACAGAAACCCAGGAAAATACCGAATGGGGAACAGTTGTTCTGGAGGAGCGCTGGGATCTGGATTTATGAGTGGTATCATAAGTATTCCATGCAAAGGATTATGGATATTTCCTATACTGATTGGGAGAATGTGGGATTTTCTAAGGGTACTTTGCATTATATAAAGCAAAATGCTAAGGATGATAAGCCTTTTTACGCTTAATGCCCATGTGAGAGAACGCTTGGATAAATGGGAAAAACTTCTTGCAAATGGTTAATTTTGATGGAGTTTGGGTTGTTTTTGTCGTTTTCGAGAGGAATTCGGGAGACAAATGCAAACGACAACCCCAAACGACACATGCTTGAAAACGACAATGGAGACATTAAGGAAAAGACAAAATCAGTGACTTTGATGATAAAGTGAAATGATGCATTATATGGTATTACTCCTTTGCTGTAAGTTTATACCGTTCTATTTCTTCATCTAATAGTTCCACTGAATTATTAACGAG
>JAFGQV010000125.1 GCA_016935475.1 Methanosarcinaceae archaeon | reverse complement strand
TAATCCTCAAATAATTAATTTCTAACTGTTTACTTAATTTATCTATTCAATCACTTAACAATGAAATGTAAATGGCATCCTTAAAATTTCAAAGCAAATCCGAATGCATCGCGAAATCCTTTACATCAAATCCGCGCTGTGTTAGGTACTCAAGTGTCCAGCCCGTTATAACGGCTGGTGCGTAGTGTAATTTATCGATGGTGTTACATCCGCAAAGGAACATGGCCACTTTCAGTTCCTCGATCATACGTGATAATTGATCAACAACTTCATCTTTACCTTTTAGTGCCGGGGCAACGAATGGCAGTGCTGCACTTGCTGCACTTGCACCGATCGCAACTGACTTTGCAATATCAAGACCTGTCCTCACACCACCTGTAGCAATTACCGGAAGCGATACACTGCATTCGATAACACTTGCTACCGTTGGAATTCCAAAATCCCAGAACAGTTCACCCAGATGTTCTGATAAGGCATCTTTCCGGTCCTTTGCGCGGTATACTTCAACACCTGCCCAGCTGGTACCTCCGACACCCCCAACATCAATTGCTGACACACCTGCCTTTTTCAAAAGCAGGGCATCATCATGCGATATACCCGCACCGGTCTCTTTTACGATCACAGGTACGTTCACAGAACATATCTCAGCAATTTTATCAATGCAGCCTGATGCATCCCTGTCACCTTCCGGCTGGATCGCTTCCTGCAGGAAATTCAGGTGCACTGCCACAGCATCGGCATCGATCATCTCTATCACCTTTTCGATGCCTTCAACTCCATACTCCTTGATCTGGGCAGCACCAACATTTCCGTAGATAAATGCATCCGGTGCAACGTCGCGGACAACCCTGAACGATTCTTCCTGTTCCGGGTCTTCAATGGCTGCCCTCTGGCTTCCAACACCAATTCCGATGCCCATCTCTTCAGCCGCTTTTGCAAGTGCTGTGTTGATCGGTATGGTATCCGGGTGCCCGCCGGTAATGGATGCAATAAGAAACGGTGCACTCAGGCGTTTGCCAAGGAAATCCATGGACATGTCAATTTCATCCATATCGATTTCAGGCAGTGCCCTGTGTATCATTAGAATATCACTGAAGCCTGCACGTACCTTCCGGGATTCCACCGGACTTGTTGCGCACAGGTTAAGATGCTCTATCTTTCTTTTAGATGTACTCATATTGAACTCGTTTAATAATTTATGTTCCTGTATTTGTAATTGCAGTTCCGATATCATCACCGTTCAGGAACTTTGAGACGTTTCCATTCTTTGCTGCATTAAATATGTATGAAGTGATACTTGACGTTTCGCACAGTTTCAATAGTTCATCTACCTTTCCAAGCATACCTCCGGTCACATCAGTATTTTCTGATGCACCGATGTATTTTTCAATATCCCTGAAATTAGAGGACGTGATTGCTTCAACCGTCTTCCCGTCATTATCCAGAACACCGTCCTTAGCACTTCCAATGCCAATCCTTTCTGCACCCAGTTGCATTGCAAGGTAAGGAACGATCTGGTCGCCTGAAAGAATGGATATACCAAGTACCGTATCCATTACCACATCACCGTGCAGCACCGGTACAAATCCATTTTCAAGCATAATGCGGATACCTTCTATGAACATTTGCACGATCCTCCCATTCTCACACACAGTGTTGCCCAGAGGGTGTACAGGCACGGCGTTTACACCGGCCTTGTTCAATGAATTAATTACAAATCGATTAAGATTTTTTACTGAATTGTGGGTTATGATCGCACCTTTTGCATCGAACTTTTCAGTGAGTGCATATCTCTTTGCCTGGGGATGACCGAAGGAACCTGCACCGTGAACGATTATCAGCCTGCCGTCAAATCCGGATATCTCAGTAGCGATACGTTCGATCTCATCATGTTTTGCAGCGCCGTCGTCAGCACTTTTGTCTGTGATGACACTTCCGCCGATCTTCAGGATCGTGATCCCATCTTCAGCTTTCATATCTCTGACTCCACAGTAACCCCATGTTCTGTTGCCTTTGTGATGATCGCATCGCCACCAGCTTCAATTATTGCATCGGCTACGTCCCGGTTTGAAGCTACATCGGTAAGCGCCACCATGCATCCTCCACCGCCGGCACCTGTGATCTTTGCACCAAGTGCTCCTTTTAGCCGTGCCGCATAGACAAGCAACGAAAGTTCAGGACTCCCTACACCAGCAGCATCCAGCAGCCCATGGTTCACGTTCATCAGGTTCCCGATCGAAGCGTAATCCTTTTTATTCACCATTTCTTCACCGATATGCGACATCTTTCCGATGGTTGACAGAAGCGGAACAATGATCTCAGGATAGCTACCACGCAGTTTGGCAACGTTTGCAACGAGCTCCCTTGTGGAAGAAAATGTCCTGGTATCACCAATCACAATTCCGCACTCGATGAGTTTCAGTTTCCTGCGCTCGGGTATCATGACCACACCGCCCATGGTGCTAACATAGGTGTCTGTTGGACTTGCTGCGCCCTGTACTTTTCTTTCGATCTCGTGACCAAGGTTTGCAATATCCTCAAGAGCAAGTTTACAGCCAAAAAGGTGATTCAAAGCCTGTATGGTCGCGACGGTAACGGCTGCTGAGGAACCGAGTCCCGAACCCACCGGAAGGTCGGAATCGATCTTGATGTTAACGCCTTTGATCGGTATGATCTCTCGCATGCGTTCTATAACAGCCGAAACATAGGGATGTGTGTCAAAATCAATGACTGTTTTGCCCAGAACTGACTCAATAACCACAGATTCTGAAGTGTAGGCATGCACGCGGGTTCGAAGGTCTACAGCACAGCATATGGCACTTTCGCCATACACAACGGCATGCTCACCAAATATGTAAATTTTTCCAGGTGCAGAACAGGTTACCATTTATCACTCCTGCAAACATCCCGATATACCTATCATTTACATCCATGCAGGTACATCATTCCACAATAATTGCCGAATATCCGACAACTGCAGATGTATCGCCGGTCACATCGGCGCTTGTTGCATATTTTAGCAGCGTTGCCTTTTTAGCTCCAAGAGCAACTGCCGCAGTAATCATTGCCGAAATGGGACCATATCCGCAGGCAGATGCACTCCGCGCCGCAATTCTCCTGTATAATTCCGGCACATCCATGTCAAGTATAGCTTCTATAAGGTAATGGTCGATGTCCTGTGCAATATTTGCAGGCTGATAATGTGTCAGGTCACTGGATGCAATGATCACAACTTTCCTGCCGCATTCTTTGACAGCACGTGCAATCTCATTACCCACCTCGATCGCGGTTTCCTCGTCCTGCAATCCAAGACAGATGGGCAGTATCTTAAAACCGCCTTTGAACCTGTACTGCAAGAACGGCAACTGCACTTCGATTGAATGCTCGTACCTATGAGCGGTCTCGTCGTAGTCCACTATAGTACCTGCAAGGGATCTTGCAAGTTCGACGTCCGTTTCAATTTCCCCGAGAGGTGTTGCCCATGTCTCCTGTGATACCGCAACCGCGGAACCGAAACCTGTATGGTTAGGACCAAACAGGATAAAGGTATCGGCTTCCGGAAGCACTGCATATGCATGTGCCGCCACGCTTCCTGAATACATATATCCTGCATGCGGCACAACGGCACCGATCACGTTTCGTGGCGAGACCTCAAGGTCGCTGAAGTACCTTGCCAGTTCCTTTTTAAGGATCCTTGGGCTTAGCGGATAAAACTGTCCTGCAACGGTTGTTTGTCTCATATTACTGATCACCCCATACTAAATAGGGGTCTATTTGCTATATATTTAGTATGCTCTTGTGATCACTTACGATCTGCTCAAAGTGCTGGTTCGAAGTCGCTAAGTTCATAATTGAAAGGAATGTCGTTATTTTCCGCAACTCCTTTTGCCAGCAACCAGTACACAAGAGACAGTGCTTTTCGACCTTTATTGTTTGTGGGGATGACCATATCCACGTTGGATGTCATATTGTTTGTATCGCATAATCCAACAACAGGAACACCGATGTTCACAGTTTCCTTGATTACCTGTGCATCTCCTGTAGGGTCGGTGACGAGTACGATGTCAGGCTCAAAAAATCCTTCCACTTTCGGATTTGTGAGTTTGCCGGGTATGAACCTTCCTGCCATTGCTCTTGCACCGATGGCTTTTGCGAACATTTTTGCCGGGTATTGTCCATACTGGCGTGCAGACACTACCAGGATCTTGGATGGATCGTATCTGGAAAGTAGTTTTGCAGCGAGTCTTATTCGCTCATCGGTTGACTGAATGTCAAGCACATATAACCCGTCAGTACGAACACGATATACAAAACGCATCATGTTCTGTGTTTTTTGCTGTGTCCCGATATGTATCCCTGCAACCAGATATTCATCAATCGGAACAAGTGATGTGGATTTTTTCCCTTCTGCCTTTTCGTCCACCTGTGTTTCTATATTTTGATCTGTAGTTTCCATTAATTCACCTCATTATGCAACATTTCTCTTGACTGTAATCGGGATCACTCCAAGTCTCAGTTCCTCCATTGCCAGTTTCAAAGGATCGATTTCTGTACTATCGATTAAAACAGGCGCCCCCATTGATATCTGCAACGATCTTGCACCAATAATTCTTGCACGTTCGTACCTACTAAAAGTCTCATTACTCAATTGATCACCCTACGTAATTTCCGTATATTAAAACAATCTGTAAAAAGAAAAACATATCCTGCAAATAACCTGACAAAACGAGTAGATCCCGCTCTAGCTCAGGTTTACTTGATCATATGAAATTATTATTCACAATGCCAGAATCATTGCCATATGCTGTAGTTTTTTTTCTGAGCTAATAGCTAAATATTGTATCCGGAATCCCTCCGAATGTGGTTTTCATTTCGATCCATGACCCAGTTCACCAGTAATCAAATGGAAATGGGACCGCTGAGATTTGAACTCAGGTACCGGCGTGATTCGCACAGGACGCAAT
>JAFGQV010000014.1 GCA_016935475.1 Methanosarcinaceae archaeon | reverse complement strand
GCATTAAACTCATCAAACGCACTGGCTGCCAGATCTAAAGTAACCATTGCAACGTTTGCCGGATCCACTGCCCTTACCGCGATTCCCTCTGGCGATATTCTAAATCTTGCTTCATCTACAAGTACCGACAGTGATTCTATCGAATCTTTTAGAAGATCTGCATCAATTGTTGCCTTGAACATTTTAAGTCTCCGTTCAATAATTTGAATTTACAGTCCATTATATCCATTAAGTTATATAAGTTTCCTTCTTTTTTCATTAGTTGGAGGCGTAGAGTAATGGTTGCTCAGCAAGGAATTAACGTTCTTAACTATCAATCATATTCTCGCCATGTATTATTACATTTGGTACATTTGAAAAAGCGAGTTTCGGACTCATCCGCAGATCTCAACTGCCGCAGCCACCAGTAAGCAAGATTGTTCCCGCATTCCGGACATCTTGCACTTGTTGTAGGCAGTCCCACATCCGCGTCACCCTCAAGTACGGTAACTTCACGTTCCTCCCGTTTTACTCTGGACATTAGATTTTCGTCAGTTTGCTCATTATCGCTCGTATATCCACATTTTCTACATTTCAGTGTACCCGCGGAAGGGAACATCATACTTTTACATTTTGGACAAAACTCCATCAATCTCATCTCTTGCACGATCTATTATCATATTATGGTCAAATGCCAGCCCTGGCAGATCATTGGGATCGAAAAGCCCGACATCATCTGCATCAGAGTCGGCTTTAGGGTTGCCTTTACCTTTTGTAAGGTAACACACCGACACAGTATGCCCCCGCGGGTCACGCGAGGGGTTAGAGTATACTCCAAGCAACTTAACGATTTCTATAGAAAGCCCGGTTTCCTCAAGCACTTCTCTTGCAACTGCCTCTTCGGTGGTCTCACCAATATCGACAAAACCACCGGGCAATGCGAATTTACCCTGATAAGGGGGTCTTTTCCTCTTTATAAGTACTATCTTACCATTTAAGATGATTACGGCATCAACAGTTAATTTAGGTGTAACTGGTATCATTGGAACAAAACCTTATACGAATCGTCTATATATAAGAAATACCTATTACAGGTTGTTTGAAAAATGATAGAAAATGTACTCTGGATTGCAGTTGCACTGATGGTCATATCCTCAGTAATTCCAAATATCTACAAGATCCGTAAGTTGATTGGTGGAATTGGATGGGGATTTTTTTCCCTTCACTGGGCTTACCAGCCATTCCATTATATAGCGATAAATGATTATGCAAATGTAGTATTGACGTTAGCTGTAGCCATATTCTGCGCACTTATAGTGTTAACAATGATAAGAGAGTACAGTCAGGAGACACCCTTTTCCCCAGGTAGTTCCATTGATGTTACTTCGATGGCAACAAGTGCAACGGCAATTGGATCACTATTCTATTTCCCTTTCGCACAGATGCCTTCATTGAACCTGTGGATTATCACAGGGGTCACAAACAATATCATGTGGGTCCTTGAGATGTTAAACTTTCCTGCACAGCTGATGTCATGGAACACAATATCTCTGAACGATTATCATGTTGAGATCATTCTGGCATGCACTGCAATCGAAAGTATTGCATTGTTCATAGGTCTGATCGCCTCGGTCAAGGCATCTACTAAGCGCCTTGCAGCTGCCTTTTTGGTATCGGTTCCTGTAATATATGTTCTGAACATAATACGCGATGTCTTTGTTGTAATTGCATACGGTGAACAATGGTTCGGTCCCAACAGTTTTGAAATCGCACATCACATGATTGCAAAGGCCGGTTCTGGGATTGCACTTTTTATAATTGCATACGCAGTGCTGCGCATTTTGCCTGAACTTCTGGACCTGATCGATGGTTTATGGCGTTTGATTACCAACCAAGTGCATAATGTTGTACAAAAAGTTGCAGGAAACCACTAAATGCTTGCAAAAGGTTCGCTACCATGGGTTTTCACAGCCGCATTTTTTACCGTGGCAAGTGGATCATTAATATATTTCACAGGAATCCCGTATTTGCAGTATTTAACGTACATGGGTTTTGCTTTGACCGTATTTTTTCTCTATTTTTTCAGGGATCCGGAACGTCACACAGAGATGGACAATAAATGTATGGTAGCGCCAGCTGATGGCAAGGTGATAGATATCCGCCAGCGATGTGTATGTATTTTCATGAATTTTCAAAATGTTCATGTAAACAGGTCCCCTCTTTCTGGTACGGTCCGCAATATCACTTACAAGAAAGGTGGATATATTCCAGCATATTGCAAGGATTCTGATCGGAACGAGCGCAATCATATATTCCTGGATTCCGAATATGGTGAGGTATGCGTTACACAGATAGCAGGTGCTGTCACACGAAGGATTGTCTCTTATGTCAGGGAGGGTGATACAACACTTCAAGGACAGAAGATCGGCATGATAAGGTTTGGTTCGCGTGTGGATGTTACAATTCCTGAAAGTTTTGAAATAGTATGCAAGAAAGGCGACCGTGTCCGCTGCGGTGAAACAGTGGTCGCAAGGCTAAAGTGACAAATAGAGGAAATGGATGAGCATATTTCAAATAGTAAAAACACCGGATGCATTTACACTGTCAAATGCACTGTTCGGGGTCATATCGATCTTTGCGGTACACGAAGGATTCATCGATCTTGCGCTCATATTGCTTTTACTCGCCGCTGTTGCAGATGGGCTCGATGGCTACATTGCACGTCGCTACACATGCAGCGAACTTGGTGAGTCCCTTGATTCACTTGCCGATGTCATCTCTTTTGGTGTAGCTCCTGCAGTTATCATTTATTCCATTTACAGTACCCTCAACCAATTGTTGATAGGTGCACTCGTGTGTTTTTATGTTGTATGTGGGATATTGAGGCTAGCCCGGTTCAATGCATTAGCAAAAGCTGCCGATTTTGAAGGATTGCCTATTACTGCTGGTTGCGTAATGCTTGTATCCTACCTGCTCATGGACGAAAAATATATCCATGTTTATGTCTTGATCATGCTGCTAATTATACTTTCATTGCTTATGGTCAGCAATCTGCCTTATTTTAAGTTGAGGAAAACAAAAAATATAGCTTTGGGTTCGGTGATCTTTGGGTTGCTGATACCATCGTTTTTCGTAAATATTGAATATACACGTGTTTTTTCATTGATCTTATTTATGGCAATGATTCTGTACGTGGCATCACCTTTAATAAAAAATTCAGGAAAATAGTACGAGGATTAACATGAGTGAAAGTGTGGTTATTACTGATAGGGACAATGCACTATTCGAGGCGGGGATCAAGCTGGGTGCCCTGTATCACCAGTTCACAGGCTCACCAATTAATCTGGGAACAGTAGATAGCCTTGAGCAGGCAATATCCCAGAGTATCTCTGTCCAGCCATTTGTGGAAGATATAACGGTTTTGATCGACAGGGATATGGTTCGTTCAAATTTAAACGACGAGTTCGGGTATTGTGAACTCGAAGGGCGCATGCTGGATGTCAGGATATGTATTCTGTACGGTGATGTACGGGTACGGGTTGCTCTTGAGTACGACAGCGAACTTGAGTATCCGCTTATGCGGATCGAAAGCGTAGAATAGAAGCAATTCCATACTGACAGGGGTCTAATATTTCTAATGTATTCGCCAATGAAAGAAAATACAATTCCAGGGACAAAAAACGAGCGAAGGATAACGATCATCTGTTCATCTCCTGACAAAGCAAGCCAGAATATCAAAGGGCATCTGCTCCAGATCCGGAAATGGGAACGAGTTTTTAGTGGCGACTGTGATGGTATCTGCTCTGTTTATGAATCCGGCAATTTCAGGATTGTTGAGATCGACAAGCTGCATATCTATCAAGACGGCATTGATAAGAAACTTGTAAGATGTGGTCTGCCTACAGATCTGATCATTTTTGCTTCAAAGCACAAAAGTCAGGATGGGCGCAAAATACTGACCGCACATTTCACTGGAAACGTCAAGGATGCAGATTTTGGAGGACACCCCCGGGAACTTGCAAAAACAGCACCTTATGCATTAAGGTCCATCCTAAGAAAAATACAATCATTTGCAAAAAACATTGATTACCAGGTGATGATGGAATCGACCCACCATGGTCCATCGGACCTGAACATACCATCTTTGTATGTTGAGATCGGGAGTTCTGAAACCCAATGGGAAGACCCAATACCCGGCGATATCATTGCCCATGCAATTTTATCTGTGGACTTTAAGGAGGTTCCCATTGCACTGGGTTTTGGAGGGGGGCACTATGCTCCAAGGCAGTCAAAGTTGCTGTTTGAGACCGATGTGACCTTCGGGCACAATTTTCCAAACTATCAGCTTCCTTATATCGACGGGGAGATATTCAGGCAGGCATTTGAAAGATCAGATGCGGATTTTGTGTATTTCGACAGGAGATCTATGCCATCTGAAGAACGAGAGAGGATCGGTAGTCTTGTTAAGGAACTTGGGCTTGAGATACTGCGGGAAAATGATATCAGGGAGATGAAGGGCGTTCCCTGGGAGTTCTACAGGATTTTGCTCGTAAAGGTAAATGAGTTATGTCCGGGCGCACGTGTTAAATTGACAGATGGTTTTAAAGATGGGGTGGGGATGCATGGTGTGCCCCGGCTCAGTTCTGCAAGGGTGAGCCAACAACTTTTGCAGGAAGCCGAACTTGTGGATAAAAAAGGGTTAAAGCATTTTGTGCAGGGTCAGAATGTTGCATATCTGGAAAATACAAACGGAACTATTGGGGATACTATTTTTTGCAACGGGGATGATTGTGCAGAAGTTGTAGTTCAGTCGCTAACAAACGAATGCATTAAAATACTAAAAGAACATTATGAAATTGAATATATACCAGAGGAGAATATTTTATATATTATTGAGAAAAAATTTAGTCCTGAACTTGCTCGTAAATTGGGTGTTCTTCCTGGTCCCATGTTCGGAGAATTGGCAAATGGTAAATCCGTTATGATAAATGGAAAAAATATAAAGTCCGAAATGGTATGTCACATAAATAGGAAAGGAATTATATTAATAAGATGATTACTTTATATTATTGTTGATTATTTTTTGCTCTAATGGAGGAAAATATCATGAAATCCATCGTAGAAGAGGCACTGGCGCGGTCTGCACAGGAAGCTCACATCCACCATGAGGTTCCAGAAAAAACAGACATCAACATAGAACTTGAAGAAATACTGCATGAATT
>JAFGQV010000124.1 GCA_016935475.1 Methanosarcinaceae archaeon | reverse complement strand
GAAAACAGAAACTCATTTGGGAAGTATTTTTAAAAATATGTTGTCAAATTAGAAAAGGAGTTTTAGAAGCTAATTTGATAGCCTCATTCTATATTCCTTAACAAATAGGAAACTTAATATATTTCTCCCAATATTTGATGTCGAATTATTAATAAAAGGAAAAGTCGTCAACATTTACAGGAATTCCATCTATGAGCAAAAACGCAATGCTCGGCATAATCATCTTGATCTGTTCATTATCAATGATCTCAAGCGGTTGTCTGGCATCAGATGATGAAAAACCAATTCATGTAACAGCCATCATTGAGGTACAGGTGTTTGATGAAAATGGAAAGCCGGTGAGCGGTGAACCAGTACATTTCAAATCAGTGAAATATATCGGTATATCCCCGTATGGCGATAGTGTGACCGAACTGGACGACTGGACAGATCCAACTGGAAAAGCCGAGTTTACTGTAGGTTATGATCTCATCAAGGATAACAGCCGGGGATATGCTGTGCCTGAAAGTGTAGGAACGGTGGTGTCGATAAATGGTGCTACTGACGCGGTAGGTTTCGGTTATGTCGAAGCCGAATCACAGGCAGGTGGCACAGGTGTGGCAGTTATTTCAAAGAAAGTAGTTCTGGTCAAACCAGGTTATAAAATGTCTAATTATAACGATCCTAATGCAGATTCCTCTAATAAAGATTCCTCTGATTCCGATTATGCCGATTCCTATTACAACCTTGCTCCATAAGAGAGTGACATGGAATTAGCTGATTTTCCCTTAATAAACCCGAGGACATAACCAGAAGCTATTTCCTTATTTTCGTTCCCACAAATACCCACTGGTCATACATGCCTGAACTATCATTGTTATCGATTGCCCTGCCTTCAATTCCTGCATACTGCAATGCCTTTTCCAGTAGATCCATTTCCGGTTTGCTTCTTACCGTGAACAGGATGGTTGCGCCCTCTCTGGCAACTTTTGCAGATTCGACCATCATTCGGGACCAGATGTCCTTATTGAACTCATAGATCGTGCCAAGCATAAATCCCACGATACAGTCAAAACGTTCCGGTTCTAAGAATCGGGACAGCTTCGTGGCGTCCATCACAAGCGTTCGTCTGGGATTTAGAACACCATGCTCAAGTCCCTGACAGACCTCACACTTTTCATAGTCAATGGACAGGGGATCGTAGCCCAGACGGTGAAGTGCTATCGTTGACATCCCATTGCCGCAGCATATCTCCAGCATATTCCCCTCAAAAGAGAGACCCTCTGATCCCAGCCTTTCCAGCAGTTCTAACAGCCGATCTATGCGGTCTTCGGCATAGACACTATTATAGGGTTCAAGCTGCATGGTACAATCAGTGCATGTTTCACGGTTCACCAGTAACACTGAGTAATATTCGATCAATGCTTCATGCAGATTACTGTGTGTAACTTCAATTACCCGCTCAGGCTCGTTGGAAGCTATAATTGAATCTGCCAGGGATTCAAATTCTGCATTTTGGAAGCTTGTGATGGCAGATGTGAAGATCGACCAGAAATCAATCGGTACCTCTGGAGTAGCTGGATTGAATATTGCAAGCCCAACAGTCTTGCCTCCAGTGGTAATCCGGATGATGCGTAGCTTATTGGTTTCGATTATGTCACGAATGTTCTCAAGATATTTGATCGTAGATTCAATCGTTCTTTGAGAATAGTAATTGGGCTCGACCAGATATATCTCTTCATCGACATCAAATAACTCTTTTAAAAACATGACAGCCTTAATCTGGGTAATACAATATTAACATTTCGTAACTTTGGTTAGATCAACGGAAATCAAATTAACTCATAGAACACAATTCCAGATTTCCAAATAGCCCATCATAGTTCAATAAACAGGAACCCCACTCTCCCTTTAGAATATCAAATGGTTTCTTCTGATACAGTATCTTCATCGTCGACATAGAGAGCGTACAAACAGGAATTTTCCCGCATCTCCATGTACCCTTTTGTTTCGGATATTCCGGCTTTTTCGAGAAGGACTTTCTTCCATGCCACGGGTGGCGATGCGATCTTGCCGGTATATGCCTTTGCAGCTATCTGGGCATAGTTCAGTGGTTTGCCCGCGATCTTGATGCGTTTTGCCACCTCACTCCTGTAGGTCTGATGCATCATGCAGGCACTGAATGCTGCAGATGGCTGGACTGTATGATAATTGTGTAAACAGTGAGCGATACTACTCTTTCTAAGCAATTATTCTAAGTAGTAATACATTCCATCTGGAAAAATTCAGTAGCTGGTAGTGATCCAGATCTTGATGTCGAAAAAACATCAAATTCACAAGAACAGTGCCACCATAATTTCCATTAGAATTCCGCACGAGCCTTAACACCTGCAACAATGGCCTGTCCCAGCGAAACCCCTCCATCACCGCAGGGAAGATTCCTGTGAACAATAAATTCGAGTCCCGCATCAAGAACCACTTCAGAGATGCGTCCTACTATATGTTCATTGTATGCAACTCCCCCGCTCAATCCAATAATATCGATACCACGCTTTTTTGCAACTGATATTCCAAGTTCTGCAACACCCCGTGCAACTGCATCTTCTGTAGCATATGCCAGGTCATGGACCGACCGCTTTCCAAGTTGTTCATACACCCCATAAAGCAATTGACTGGTGTCAAGCAATCCATGCTTGCATATTACAGGAAGATCTACAATATTCCTGCCCTTTTTTGCGGCAGATTCCAGTTTCATAGCAGGTTCACCCTCAAAGCTGCGATATCCAGAAACCCCAAGCAATGCCGATGATGCAGCAAGCACTCTTCCAGTACTGCTTGATTGGACCACGTTCACACCCTTTTCCAGTTGCTTTAAAATTGCAGCCCTCTCAGACTCGCCATGTTTGAAGATAAGGGGCAATCGTTCCAGTTCATCCCTGCCAAGGACATTATTTAGTATCCCCAGCACCATGCGTCCGGGGTAATATGCAGCCAGATCGCCTCCGGGCATTGGCTGTGGCATCAGGCCTGCTTGCCGCCTATAACCAAAATATGTGGCTTCCAGAACTTCTCCACCCCACACGGTTCCGTCGTCCCCAAGTCCCACACCATCAAGAGCTATCCCTATGACCTTTGAATCCAGCGGCAGGTGATTATCAGCCATTAGCGAAACGATATGGGCATGGTGGTGCTGCACAAAGACCGTGTCGTCACCACCCATTTCTAACGCAAGATGTGTGGTATTGAATCCCGGGTGCAGATCGCATCCCCAGTGTTCCGGTTCGATCCCTGTGAGCTGCCTTAAGTGCCTGACAACCTCCCTGTGGTAGCGGGCCGTCTCAACATGTTTTGTGTTCCCAACATATTGTGAGAGGTATGCATGGTCCCCCCGTGCGATGGTTACGGTCGTATTTAGCTCTGGACCAAAACCGATGGTTGGTTCAACTTCGAAGGGAAGCCTGATGGGTTCAGGCACAAAACCCCGTGAGCGGCGTATGAAAGCCGTGTTGCCGTCCACAACCCTGACCACCGTATCATCGGTCCTGTTGGCGATCAGGCGGTTGTGCAACAGGTAATGGTCCGCGATCCCATTGAGACGCAAGAATGCCTCCTCATTATCCACTACCATTGGTCTGCCCGAAAGGTTTGCAGATGTCATCACATAGGTAGCCACTTCACTTCTGTCAAGCAGAAGATGCTGTGTGCCGGTATATGGCAGCATGACCCCGATGTTATGCATACCCGGTGCAACATGATAGGATAATGGAAAATCATCATTTTTGTCCAGAACAACTATGGGACGGCGGTTGCTTGATAACAGGTCTTTTTCCTTTGCGCTGACACTGGCAAAGGAACGTACGGTTTCGATATCCTTTGACATCACGGCAAAGGGCTGGGCCGGACGTTTGAGCCTGTCCCTGAGATTCTGTACAGCCTCATCCGATCCGGTGCTGCATGCAAGATGAAAACCGCCATACCCTTTAACTGCAACGATCCCTCCACTATCAATGAGTTCCGCAGTCTTTACAACCGCATCATATCCGCGTGCAAGTTCAACACCGCAACTGTCCATAAGTACCAGTTCCGGACCACACTTCGAGCAGCAAACCGGCTGGGCATGGTACCGCCTGTCAGAAGGTACGGTGTATTCCTGGTTACATTCATTGCACAGCGGAAAATCGATCATTGTGGTGTTTTCCCTGTCATATGGAAGCGTACGGACCGTGGTATACCTCGGACCGCAGTTTGTGCAGACTGTAAATGGATAATGATAACGGCGGTTGCTCTCATCAAGCATTTCGCCAAGGCAATCAGGACAGATCGCAGTGTCAGGCGGGATAATAGAATTTGCAACAGCACCCTTTTCACTACTGAGTATCGAAAAATCAGTAAAACCTGCTACTGGAACTGTATTTGTTTCGATGCGGTCAATAAAGGAAAGTGGCGGTTTTTTAACAACAATGTCCTCAAGGAAACTTTCGATTGCATCTCCTTCCCCTTCGATGATTATCTCCACATTATTTCCTAAATTCTTTACGTATCCCCGGAGGCTGTGCTCAACTGCAAGGCGATATATGAACGGGCGGAAGCCAACGCCCTGCACGGTTCCCGTGACATTTATCTTCATGGAGCCAATTTCCATCTGTGTATCATGGAATGTCATATCATTTAAAGATATTATAGAGATTTTTGGAAACTTTGTTTATTATACAATGTATTATATATAAACAAGTTATATATAAAACTGCTCTGGAATTTCTCAATGATTTTCAACTCCTACCACACCCACTGCAAGTGCCTTGTTGATTAATAAGCATGAGCAGCATAGTTATATAGCTTCAAAAACATATTTAGAATTACTTCCACCTGAATGTCAGGAAGGATTACATATATCTTGAACAAAAACATAACTAGAGCTGACCTTGAGGCAAAAAAAGGCAGGGATATACCCGAATTGCCCAAGAAATTGGCGGACACTGGTTAATATGGTAGTGGATATTGAAAAAAAACTCATAGCCAGCATAACAAAGCATGCTAGGCCGCTGCGTATTATGCACATTTGCGGTACTCATGAGCGTACCATCTCTAAATACGGACTTCGTGGCGTACTTCCTCCTGAAGTGGAAGTGTTGAGCGGACCCGGTTGCCCTGTTTGTGTAACACCCACAGAAGATATCGACTTTGCCATAACCCTGGCGAATGCAGGTGTCATGCTTGTTTCTTTTGGTGATATGATGCGGGTGCCGGGCAATTCCGGAAACCTGCTGGACGCTAAAGCTAAGGGTGCGGATGTACGCATGGCATACAGTATCGATGATGCTGTGACACTTGCAAATAACAACCCTGAAAAAGAAGTGGTCTTTTTCGGCATCGGGTTTGAGACCACAGCACCTGCCAATGCTGCGGCTGTACTTCGTGGACTGCCCGAAAACTTCAGTATCCTCACATCCCACAAACTCGTACCTCCTGCCATGGACCTCCTTATCAAAGACATCAATGTGGATGCATTCATTGCACCGGGTCATGTGACCACGATCATAGGCATGCACCCTTACCAGCCCATTGCGGATATGGGATTTCCCATTGTGATTGCAGGATTTGAAGTTCGCGATGTGCTGCTTAGCATCGCCATGATCCAGCGGCAGGTGGAAGCCGGAGTATCCAAAGTTGAAAATGCATACCCCCGTGCCGTGAACGAAGAAGGCAACATAACAGCACAGGAAATGATGCAACAGGTCTTTGACGTAGCTGACTCAAACTGGAGAGGTATCGGCGTTATCAAAAATTCGGGTCTTTGCCTGAAAACAAAATTCAGGCATTATGATGCCACAAAGAGATATGCAAAAGAGTATCAGAACATGCTTGACAGCACACCTGTAAATACCGTTTCATCGCGCTGTATGTGTGCTGCCATACTAACAGCAAAGGCACAACCCTCACAATGCCCCATGTTTGGCAAAGATTGTACCCCCAAGAACCCTGTGGGTCCCTGTATGGTCAGTCTTGAAGGTATGTGCTATAACTGGTACAAGTATTCCAGGGAGAAATAAGAAATGCATGAATATTCCCTCGCCTGCGAAATATTCGAGAACGTTATGGCAATCGCACAGGAAAATAATGCCTCGGGTGTCAGATCGATAACACTTAAGATCGGCAGGCTTGCACATATAAATCCGGACCAGCTATTGTTCTCCTTTGAGACCCTTGCAGAGGGAAGCATCGCAAAGGATGCACAGGTGAACGTGGAGTTTGTGCCCCCATCCATAGAATGCGAATGTGGCTACAGTGGAACTCTGGACGACATTTCAGATGAGACTGCCGACACCGAAACAAGTCTTTGCGAATACATCGCAAGGATGAACTGCCCTGTTTGCGGCGGGATCACGAAGATCAGCGGTGGAAGAGAACTTATTATCCAGACAATTGAAGTCGAACAATAAAGTAAAGAGTGGTACCTATGTTAATGCACGTAATAAATGTTGGACATGATGTATTCAAAGCGAATGACAAAATAGCAGAGCATAACAAGAAACATCTGGATGAACACGGTGTATTTGCTTTGAACATCATGGGAGCTATCGGCTCAGGAAAGACCACGCTTATCGAAGAAGCAATCAAAAAACTCAAAGACCGTTACAGGATAGCGGTCATTGCCGGTGATGTGGTTGCTGACCTGGATGCATCCCGTTTTGAAAAACTCGGTGTGCCTACAGTGCCTGCAAACACCGGGCGGGAATGTCATCTGGACGCAAATCTGGTACATAGATCGCTGGAGCAGATAGACCTTGAGAACACGGACATCCTGTTTATCGAGAATGTGGGAAACCTCATTTGCCCGGTCGACTACAAACTCGGGGAGCATGTCCGCGTCGTTGTGGTAAGTGTCAGCGAAGGTGATGATATTATCCTCAAGCATCCGATGATATTCAAGACATCGGATTTTGCCATCATACACAAGGTCGATATCGCTGAGGCAGTATCAGTAGACCCTTCTACAATGGTCGACGATGTCCATTCACTGAACCCGTTCATCCCCGTTCTCTTAACATCGAAACATAACGAAGCAAGCATCAATGAGTGGGTAGATTACATTGAATCGCACCTGAAATGAAGATCCAGGTAAAGGAAATTACTATGCCAAATACTACCACCATCACAATGGAACATGGGGCTGGCGGCGAGTCGATGCAGGCATTGATACGCGACCTCATATTGAACAACATTACCAGAAAAAGTTCAGGAACCGTGGGGCTTGAGAGCCTTGACGACGGCGCAACCGTCCGGATCGAAACTGACAATTGCAATGCTGAGATCGTGGTAACCACAGACAGCCATGTGATCAAGCCGATATTCTTTCCTGATGCCGACATAGGAAGGCTTGCCGTTTCCGGAACCGTGAACGACCTTGCAATGATGGGGGCTGCCCCCCTTGCCCTGACATGTGCGATCGTGGTGCCTGAAGGTTTTGAATTGCCAGTGTTCGAAAGGATTATCAGGTCCATGAACACCGCGGCAGAAGAGGTAGGTGTGCCCATAATAACAGGGGACACCAAGACGATCGAGCGGAGCGGACTGGATTCCATCATCATAAATACCACAGGCGTAGGGATGGCTGAGAATGTTATCCGTGACTGTGGACTAAGTTCAGGTGATAAGATCATTGTCACGGGTACGGTTGGAGATCATGGAACCTCACTTCTGGCACACCGTGAAGGTTTTGATTTCGAGACAGCACTGGTGTCAGATGTGGCGCCGCTCTGGAATATGATAAAAATGGTATTGCCCATCCGGGCAGCAGACGGAACACCAGCCATCACAGCCATGAAAGACCCCACCCGTGGCGGGCTTGCAGCAACACTTAACGAGATGGCACAAAAAAGCAAGATCGGTATTGTTCTTAATGAAGAAAGCATACCCATCAAGATATCGGTGTCTTCAGCCTGTGAAATGCTTGGTATTGACCCACTTGAAGTTGCAAACGAAGGAAAAGCGATCATTGGAGTGAAGGCAGAATATGCTGAGAAAGTGCTTTCAACACTTCGTAGCCACCCTTATGGAAAGGATGCAGCGATCGTGGGAGAAGCCACAACAGAAGATCCTGGTAAGGTAATAATTAAAACAGCGTTTGGAAGCAAACGTTACGTGGATGTGCCGACAGGTGATCCGATACCAAGGGTGTGCTAATCTCTTTTCAACAAAAAGTATATATTACAGAATGGTCAGCATGTCTCAAAATAATAGTCAAGAACATAATATTTGACACTAAGACATCAACACCTTGCTATTCAGAAAAATAGAATTTAACCACAGAAAAACACAGAGCTTGTATCTGATTTTACCCCATGTGTCCTCTGTGGTTTATTGATTTTTTACCTCGAAGATGTCATACGACCACAGTTTCGACAGTATTGGAAAAGGTTTGAACCAATTAACTGCCACCTGAGCTGTGTTCTACATGCCTTGCAAAATTTTATATCAGTCGTTTTCATATTCCCACCTCATGTGAAAATTATTAGCGAATCAAGCCGGGCAGTGCCCGGTTTCGTCCAGTATTTGCATACAACACAAACCTGCATACCATCGCTGTTTGTTTTCAATTTAGACCTGCATTTTGGACATGTTTTCAGAATTCCCATATTTGCCCCCTTATTTTTATTTAATTTTTATTATTAAGTGTATAAATATCCGGGTGATGTGGTAGACACTCTTTTAGAGATACTTAGAGATACTACTGCCCAAGTTTAATTTAAATGTGCGTTTAACCACTAGCTTTTGGTTAGATATAATATTCCCACATACTCCTATCATTCATATTAAATAAAGCAAGTATATATAATTTTCATTGGCAGTTACTTTTAAATGAAAAGTCCAATTAACCTTCAAATTTGGATTTTATAACTTGGCAAAGAACCAACTTCTTTTAATGTCACACAAGCATTTCCTTGAAAACACCAAATCTCATTAAAAGGATTCTTTAAGTTCATATTTTACACCTGTTTGTTTATTTTCTATTCGTGAGCGGTTTTTAATCGCTCTATATTCCCATACTGTGCTGTCGATATATAATAATTGTGTAAATAGTATATATAG
>JAFGQV010000123.1 GCA_016935475.1 Methanosarcinaceae archaeon | reverse complement strand
CCATTATTATTAACAACACAGTAAACACTTGAAAACCCAACACGAATTCAGCAGACAAATCCCAATTCGTGAATATTGATATCAATAAAGCAAATGCTAAAAAAATAAGTATGATGAAAGTAATAAAACCTAGAAACATCACCAATCTAGTCGCTAGATCGATGTACTTTTTATGAAGATAATCCAGCGTTACCATCGTCCTCATTTCCCTTTTATTCATGCTCCCCTTTTAGCTAGCGTAATAGATTGTTTTTGCTCAACTTTGCCCGCGATAGCCCTGCAAGAACACTATATATAGATTCAGTACTTCGCTAAATACATTTTGATACAGTTCCTTATACATTTTAAAAGGTGTCGTTCTCGCTACCTCCGCAGTACTGCGGGCGGTGAAGATCCTCAAAGATGAGCCGTTCAACGTAATGTTGGGTGCGAGCCCGATTCCGATTTCGACAGGCGTTCATTGTTATCAGATATATGTTAAATGATTAAATATTGCATTCAAATCAAGTCCGGGGTATAGTGAATGCCAATGATAGGCGTTTTCATGCTCTAGAAAAAAATAGATTAGCACCCAAACAACATATATCAGTGAATTAATAATGGTTAACATGGGGCAAAATGAGGCTGAGAACTAATGACCATAGAAACGTTATTAGAGGAATATCAAGACCATTTAAGGGACAGTTTCAACAAGTATACGAGAAAAGCATTCCAAATGCTTCCTGAACTGGATAAACCCCATATACTCGATATCGGCTGTGGTTCGGGCATCCCTACCATTGAACTTGCAATGATGAGCAATGGTCAGATAATAGGACTGGATATTCAGCAGTCTCTTTTAGATAAACTGGAAAGAAAGATAGAAGAATCAGGGCTTTCAGATCGGGTCCGGACTGTGAAATGCTCAATGTTTGAGATAGATTTCCCGGATGAAAGTTTTGATATCATCTGGGCTGAGGGTTCAATAAACGCAATTGGTTTTGAAAATGGTCTGAAAACATGGAGAAGATTCCTGAAACCCGATGCTTTTCTGGTGGTCCATGATGACAATAAGGACATCATAAATAAACGCAGGCAAATCCCGGAATGCGGCTATAACCTCCATGGATACTTTTCATTGCCCCGGGATGCATGGTGGATCGATTATTTCAGTCCTCTGGAAAAGAAGATCAAGGAGCTACGTATGAAATATTCTGACGACCCTGAAGCTCTAAAGATACTTGAAGAAAAACAGAATGAAAATGAGATCTTCAAAGCAGATCCTGAAAATCTTGGTTCAGTATTTTACATTATGCAAAAAGTATAAAGCATCACTGTAAGATCGTCAATGGTTTTATCGTTATTTTCTAAAGGCATATATTTCGAGGCATTTTAAACTATGTGGGAAAACTGTTCAAGCTTTTTTCACAGTCACCCAGAACCTGCTCCCTTGTCCTTCTGGATTATCCTCAACACCGACACTGCCACCATGCAGAGTGATCAACCTTTTGACGATCGCAAGCCCGAGTCCTGTTCCCTTGACGTTCTTCCGGTTTGCACGCCTGAACCGTTCAAAAAGCCTGATCTTATTCTCATCCGATATCCCCTCCCCGAAATCGGTTACTGTCACCCTCCATTCTTCCCCTGCATCCGTAATATCTATGATTATCCTGCTCTTTTCCGGACCGTACTTGATGGCATTGGACAGCAGATTTGCAAACACTTCCTCAATTACAGGATTCACATTTGCACAGTACCTGCCATTTGCGTTAAACTCAAGTACCATCTGTTTTTCATCGATCTTGGGCATGAAGTTTCCTATCACATCCTTCAAAATAAGCCCGATATCCATATTTTTAAATTTGATTTCCTTGACCGAGTGCAGCTTTGCAAACTTGGATGCCCTTTCAATAATGCTGATCTGTTTTTCATTGTTCCGTTCAATTATCTGAAGATACTGGCGTTTTTTCTCGTCATCTTCCATATCATACAGTATTTCGGTGTATCCCTTGACAATTCCGGCAGGATTTAACAGGTCATGATGCAGGATATCCGTGAACAGGTCCTTGAGGTCGTTGGAATTCTGAAGTTCCTCTGCGTATTTTTTAAGATCATCTTCAGCACGCTTGCGATCGGTGATATCCACTCCCTGTGCAATAGTGGCTAAAAGTGTGGTACCGTCCTCAGCATAGATATTTGCCGAGTTCCAGAGCATCAGCCGTATGCTTCCATCTTTGCACATAATCGGAACCTCTACCGACTCCCAGCACTCTCCTTTTAACGTATTTTCAATCTTTCTCAGCGATTCCTTTCGACTTGCTTCCGGAATGAGCATACAGAGTTCATTATCCACGACTTCCCCGGCGGAATGACCAGTTAGATGCTCGAAGGAATAGTTTACACGGGTGACCCTGAAATTCGGATCCCATACAATAATAGAGGCTTTGGCATGATCGATCAGTTTCTCCTGGTAGTCCCGGCTCTGGCAAAGCTGATCTATTAGCATCTGTTTCTTCTTATACAATTCATCAACCAATAACCCGATAAAAACAAACATAAATGCCCGTATGAGGTTTGTCCAGATGGCAGGCATGTCAGGGTTCAGGAAGTTTGAAATTAACAGTATCAGGGCAAGAAATATCCCAACCATTACACCTTTTCTCTGCCACCACAACCCTGCAAGGATGATCGGGACATAGAAAAGATGCGTAAAGATAATTTCAGTGTTTATGATAAAATGAAAATAATATGTCGATAGTATACAGAAGGACAGTATTAATCCAAGAATGCCGATCTTGATAAACTCCTGGTCAGCTATTTTTTTCATTTTTACTATCCCTCCTGGATTGCTTCGAGATCATGTGTTTTTTGTAATTTATAAGATAGGAGAGCTTACACTAACATTATTATATTTATATTCTATGAATTGTAACCGCTCAAGTATATGGAACTAAACCAGATATGTTCGATGAATATGGACCAATTTTAGATGCATGGATACAATCTTTTAAATCATACCAATCAGATGATATGGAGTTAAAGCAATAGTAATTGCCAATGAAAATTAAACAAATCAAACCTGAGCCTGATCTTAAAAACAGAGGGCAAGCAAACCTACATAAGTGCAGGAACATGGAGAATGAACGCTGATACTTCCTATCTCGGTTCGGATATTGTTTGCGGGATGGATGATTTATGCTTGAACAAAATAAATATCCAAACATTTTAAATAAAGTAACTGGATATTAAAAGAAAAATTCTGGACATCAGATATGGTGATATTTTTTGACCGTTAACATAACCCGCGAAAAAGTGGTGGAAGCTACAATAGATATCCTTAGAAAAGCAGAGACCGAGCTTCCGGATGATGTTGTGGAAGCTCTAAATAGAGCAGAGATTGATGAATCCGATCCGGTCGCTAAAGCGCAGATTCAGGGTATTCTGGAAAATGTCAGGATCGCAAAAGAAAATGCTGTTCCCATGTGTCAGGATACCGGTATACTTATTTTCTATGTGGAAATTGGACGTTCCCTTAGACTCGATTTTGATCTTAAGGATGCGATCACTGAAGGCGTCCGGCGTGCAACAGAGGCGATCCCACTGCGTCCCAATGCAGTTGAACCTCTCACGCGCAAGAACAGCGGTGATAATACAGGCAGTGGTCTGCCTGACATCAAATATGAACTTGTTGAAGGGGACGGCTTAACAATAACAGTAGCTCCAAAAGGAGCGGGTTCCGAGAACATGAGCACACTTACGATGCTGAATCCCACCGAAGTAGGAAGCATCAAGAACTTCATCCTTGAAACCGTATTGAATGCGGGCGGGATGCCCTGCCCTCCTATTATCGTGGGAGTTGGGATAGGCGGTTCATTTGACAAGGCAGCAAGGCTTGCAAAATCAGCACTATTGTCACGTCTTGATGAAATGAACCAATTCGAGCGCGAGATATTAGATGAGATCAATTCCCTTGGGATTGGTCCCATGGGGCTTGGGGGCAGCACTACGGCACTTGCTGTGCATGTGAGGACAGCACACTGCCACACAGCATCCCTTCCGGTTGCGGTTAATATCCAGTGCTGGGCAAACCGGCATGCATCCATCACTTTTGGAGGTGATGAGTGATGGAATTCCATCTCAAAACCCCGCTTAAAAAAGAAGATATCACCCAATTACAGGCAGGTGATATTGTATACATTACAGGCACTGTTTTCACTGCTCGTGATGAAGCACATGCCCGCATACTCGAGCTAACCGAAAAAGGTGACCCCCTTCCATTTGACCTTGATGGCGCGGTGATCTACCACTGCGGACCGCTCATGAAAAAGACCAATGGTGGGTGGGAGGTAGTTGCAGCAGGTCCGACAACAAGTGGAAGGATGTCGAAAATGACCCCTCTGCTCCTTGAAGAACACAACGTATGTGCTATTATCGGAAAGGGTGGAATGCAGGATGTGGTTGAGTCGCTTAAAGGTAGATGCGTTTATCTGGCATATACCGGCGGATGTGCGGCACTTGCAGCAAGATCCATAAAAAGCGTATCTTGCGTGCACTGGCTTGACCTGGGAATGCCTGAAGCTGTATGGTCACTGGATGTGGTGGAATTCGGTCCGCTGATCGTTGGAATTGATCCAAAGGGTGGCGATCTTTTCTCAAATGTCCGAAAGCATGCTAAACGCGTATTTTCAGGTATTTAGGTCTGGAGCTACCAGACATTTTGTCCTGGTCCTTATAATGCGAAAGTGAACGCTGCCCATGCGATGAGCGTCATGAACACCGAATGTTTAAGTCCGGCTGCAAATTCGCCTTCACCCAGCTGACCTGCCACCAGACCGCTCACAAACCCCTGGATGATCGCTGCATGGAACAGGACGCGAATAAATCCATCGGCGTCAAATGCACCGATAAATTGTGAACCCGCCCCACTTTCAGCAGCGGCTCTGCCTGCATCCGCTATCGTGGGGACGAATGCAGTTGACAGCATCAATATGACAAAAACAAACACAAAAAAGGACATATAGCTGATCACTATATAAACAGCCATATTCCCCCGGCGCTCCCGTTCCAGGATCTTCATTTCACTCGCATCACGTGCTGCGGCTTCCAGAACAGATGATACTTTTCCACCTGCCTTGTTCGCCTGTGTAATTAGTGTCATTATACGTGTGATCAGAGTTGTGTTAATATTCAATGCAAAATTCTCAAGTGCTTTTTCAAAGGACACACCCCAGGACATCGATGAATTCATCAGCCTGACCTCGTCTGAGAGGTCCCCATACTCGGATTTGCTGACCGTACTGACTGCTCTGGGCAATGTGAGTCCGGCCTTGCTCATCTCGGCGAGGTCACGCAAAAAATTAGGGATGTATTCTTCGATTTTAGTGATTCTCTTGCGTTTCTTCTGGTGCAAAAACGCAGCTGGTGTTATTATGATCAGAACCGTAAATATGATTACGTCATCAATATAAAATGTCCCCCATGCAAACTTCATGCCCACTGCAAAAAATATGAGTGATGCAGGGATACTGAAAATGATTGCATATGAAGGGTATTTTTTAAGGTTTGAATATGGATCTTTCAAAAACTCTTTTAACCTGACATGTTTTTTGGCATTTTCAAGTCTCAAACCGATTGAAGCATCTTCCAGTTCCTGAAGCTGCTCTTCGCTAAGCGGCATATCAGCAGACGTTTCTTTTTTTAAGAGATTCTTTACCATGTTCACGCCTCCGGGGTCATGCTGCTGATCAAAATAATAAACATGATACTTCCAACAGGAACAATTGCATAGACCAGAAGATACATGAACAACATATCGGCACCGCCCATCATGGACATAACCGCGATCACTATGATCAGGAACAGGGGTCCTGCCACAAATGCAGTTACGTATGTTTCCGCCAATAAGCCGAGGGTTTCTAAAAATTCTTTCTGTCGCTGCCTGTTCTCTGTGAGATATTGTTCAGTCTTGATCTTAAAATAGGGTTCCAGTTCCCCACCGGATGAGACAACTGTTATGGCTCCCTGTAAAAAATCCTGCAACATGATCGAAGGTGTTGTAGCTGAAAGGTTTTTCATGCCAGTCAAAAGATTGTGTCCCAATACTTCAATGTCCCGTACAAGATACCTTGTTTCCACCGAAACTTCTCCGTATATCTCATTTGCTGCAAGGGACCGGAAAAGGTCAAGTGGGAGGATACCTGCACCTGACATTGCAGACATATAGTTGACAGCATACGGAAGCAAATGATCGATCTTTCGTTTCCTGTCACTTGCCATTATTGCAGGATATGCTAAAAACATCTGGTACACAACACCAAAAAATGAAACCGCCACAAAAATGCTGCCTATGATTTTAACTGCAAGCACCTTATATTCAGAATATTCAGCCGCCCATAACGGCAGATGCAAACGGCTGCTGGAAATCTCAGGAACGCCAACCTGTGAAAAGATCACATTTAAAACGATCAGTCCTATCAATGCGCATATTATAGATGTTAGAAGTGTACCTGAAAGGTACATATCGTAGCCTATATCCATCCTGTTTTTCAGGATGTTCTGCCTGAGGTCATAATACTTTGACCTTTTTTTCTGGTAAAACTCACCGAAAATATTGTATGCAAAACTGAAATACGCGTTAGCCATATAGATCCTGCCTTACTATTTTTATTATCATTTCAGGTTCCCGGTTGTACGCTACTATTATCTTTGAGATGTCCTCATAGTGTCGTATGGACTTTGTTCGTGCCCAATCAAGAACTTCCTGGCGCCTCTTCAATTCTTCCCGCACTTTCACCTCGTCCCATCCCCTGTTCTCCATAACGCTTTCGATAATGTACGAACGTCCGGAATACTGGAATAAGTCGTTTGCAGCGTTCCAGATAAACACCTCATTTGTAAGCAATTCACCCGTTCGTGTATCGACACCAACGATCTCAGTAAGTGATTTGCAGCGCCTGACGCGTTCATCCCCGACCTTGACCTGTGCCTGGATAGCTACAACATCAAGTGCCTGTATCATGATTCTTGGCACATTTATCGGGGGGTTCTCGAGTCGGTGAACAATTGCCTGTACCGAATCGGCATGCATTGTCGAGAAGGTAGTATGCCCGGTGGACATTGCCTGGAACAGCACGTATGCCTCAGCACCTCTTACTTCTCCCACTAATATGTATTCGGGGCGTTGACGCAGCGAAGCCCGCAAAAGTTCATACATCTCGATGGAACCCTTATCCTCTCCGGCAAATGCCTCACGGGTAACACCCGGGATCCAGTTTGGATGAGGCAAGTTCAGTTCTCTTGTATCTTCAATTGAGACGATTTTCATCTCGGGCTGGATGAACAGTGATATTGCATTCATCGCAGTCGTTTTTCCAGAAGCAGTACCACCAGCGAATATTATACTCTTGCTTGACTCGACCGCCAACCACAGGTATGCCATCATGGCAGTAGAATAGGTGTGGAAGTCTATCAGATCTGCGGGAGTCAGTGGATTTTCATTAAATCTACGGATGGTGAAGGTACTTCCGCGGGTGGTTACTTCCCTCCCAAGTGTCAACTGGATCCTTGAACCATCCGGCATAGTGGCATCCAGAAGTGGGTTTGCGAGGGAGAGATGCCTACCGCATACCTGTGCTACCCTGATCGCAAATGTATCCAGTTCGTCATCATCTTCAAAATTGACATTTGATGGTATTGAATTATATTTTTTGTGGTATATATAAATGGGGGTCAGGGGTCCATCACAGGATATATCTTCGATGTTCGTGTCTCGCATCATCGCGTCTATCTCGCCGTATCCAACAAAATCCCGTGTTATATAATAAACGATCTTTTCACGATTTTTTGTAGACAGGTTTATACGGTAATCTTTTAGCAGTTTATTGATACGTTTTTTTAGATATTGTCTGGCACT
This sequence comes from Methanosarcinaceae archaeon, assembly GCA_016935475.1. Taxonomy (GTDB): domain Archaea; phylum Halobacteriota; class Methanosarcinia; order Methanosarcinales; family Methanosarcinaceae; genus JAFGQV01. The sequence continues at coordinate 8,255 of JAFGQV010000123.1, read as the reverse complement.
CTCATCAGCAATACTTTTTAGGTTCACATCCAGACTTTCAATTAAACGCGTTTTAACGGTTTCAAGAAGTTCCTTCTCTTTTTCTGTAAGCACCGGCTCAATCACATGATATTGATATTCATGCAGTTCCGGTTCATGGACGATACGAACGTATGCATATGGTGCATTGATCTCATACAAATCTATTTCTTTATAATTGAAACCTTCCGGCAACTTGAAATCAACAATCGGACCATGTTTGATAAAACTGTATTCTTCGATCTCGAATCCTTTTCTGGTGACTCGGTTTACGAAGCGTTCGTATATTGATTTATTTGGTTCGATTTCTTCCTCGGGTATTCCCTCCGATTCCCTCTCTTCCGCAATCTCTTTAATGGTTTTCTCCCATAAACTTTCAATTTCCTCTGGAAGTTCTACATTCTTGATTGGTTCTTCATTCGGATCGTCGTGTTGAAGTTTCAGGTCTTTGATCTTTACGGTAGAACCTTCAGGCATAATTAATTCGGTTAATTCGTCTCTTGTGATATCAGAACTCAACTCAGATAACGATTCCACTGGCTGGTCGTCCGGCTCCGTGTCTATTTTTTGTACAGTAGAAGCGGTGGATACAGGTTCAACTTGTGACTTTTCCAGTTTGTAACCAATCACTTCTTCATTTTCATCGTTTTTGAGAGGTGCATTTTCATCTGGAGTCAATACCTCCCGAGCATCTGACACTAATCCTGCATCCTGCAGTTTTTTAAGCTTTTCTTGAAGACCATTATCCTTTTTTATCTCATCTTGCTGATCTACCCTGTCATCCATGCTGCAACCCTCTTTTTAATCATCAGTTTTTTTAATTATTAACCATCTCTCAGTTATAATTTCATACCACTACGACTTTTTCAGATTTTTTGGACAAAGTTCAAAGTCTTAAGGTAATTCTTCCTGAAGGAAGAGTTTATTATCCTGTATTTTCAAGTTATTTGCCTCCAAATATCTTGCGTGCCAGTTTTCCGACAAATCCTTCTTTCTTCTCTTCAACCACCGTCTCTTCTGGCATTTCTTCGCCAGCCAGTGACGCTGCCAATCGCTTGAATGCAATAGCCGTGGGAGATCCTGGATTTTTTACTACGACTGGCATCCTGGATGCGGCTGCATTTCTTACGTCCTCATCCTCTGGCACGGCCCCGAGAATTGGCACCTCCAGCAATTGTTCTACTTTTTCTTTGCTGAATTCAGTGGTTTCATTTCCTACTTTGTTCAGTATCGCACCCGTGACAGTGTTATCAAGCATCTCAACAAGTATTTTTGTTTTCAGCGCATCTGCAATAGATGAGATGTCTGGATTAACCACCAACAGTATCTCATCTGCGATCGCAAGCGGAACCACCCCGTCTTTACTGATCCCTGCGGGAGCATCGATCAAAATAAAATCGAATTTTTCGACCAATCCATCCATAATATCATGTAGTTTTTCGGGATTGGCATTCTGAAAACCCTTCAACGATATGCCACAGGGTACAACCTTTAACCCATTTACACTTTCGTAGGTGGCATCCTCGATGTTTGCGGTATCAGCCAGCACTTCATGGAGTGTCACTTCTGATCTTTCAAGCCCTAGTAGAAGTCCAAGATTCGCCATTCCGATATCTGCATCCAGAATGAGCGTTTTTTTCCCAAGTCCCGCCAGTGCAGCCCCAAGGTTTACCGTAGTCGTTGTTTTACCGGTTCCACCTTTCCCGGATGCAATTGTATAAATCGTGGCTGTCATAATATATCACTAAATGTGTTTCGTAAACCGGATAGTAGTTAAAATAAAAAACCATAATTAATTTTTCATCATCGTTTTCGAAGTTTTATTGGCCTTTATTCATTTTATGTACGCAAATAATCCGTATTTTTTGCCTGTATCTATTATTTTTCCAAAAAGGAAGCTTATAAATGGTTTATTTATTTGCTTAATAAATATGTTTAGTAAATATACCATAAATACATATCTATTATATTAATCTCTTTAGGTCGAAATTTACCGGGTCCAGGTTAAACGTCTTAAAGTTGTCAGGTTTTTCTTAGCAAAGGCAATAACGGGTATTTAAGTACATCTGAGAACGGATGTGTTAATACATGGATCAAAATATCCACAATAACAAATTCTATAGGGGATAACCAGGAGCAAATCAATCCACTTTTTATGGTAGCGATTATCGGCTTTTGGATGTTCATTGATTTCTAGCATCGGTCAGGTCAAAAGAGATTATATATTATTAATAATTCTTTTAGTTTCAAAGCATAAGCCATATATAGTATGTAAAACTGAGTGTGGATTGGTACGATAGCACTCACTCGAAATACTTGATACGATTTCTCGTGAATCAGTCATTCAAGTATGGTCAGAGGTTACTTTAATGGAAATTGGCGATAATGTAAATTTTATCTGGAATTTTGATAACAGAAAATACCAGGGAGAAATCGTCCAAATAATGGATGACAGGTTGATTTTAAAAGTAGATGAGATCAACAAGAATTTACTGGAAGTAAGCAAATCAAAACTGGTCTGAACTTTTACACCAATATCAGAACTACGATTCGTTTTTAATCAATATTCATCATCTAATTTTTCCAAAAAACTTGATCTACTTCTCGATCATTAATGTGATCATACCCATTTTGTGATATATGTTTGAAGTTTTTATTTTTATGATCCAAACAAGATAAATGCATATTCTACTTTAATTTTACAAACCTTCTAATAATAGAGCTTCATTTGTGTCTCAAGTTAAAACAACATCTGCGTGTCAAAATCTATAAGCAATAATAAGTTATGTACTCTAAAATATGCCTCCTATTCCGCTTTATATATACCATGCTTCGCAGTGCAACCCCAAAAAATGCACTGGCAAGAAATTAGCTCGCTTTGGGCTTGCTAACCTTTTCGAGAAAGTACAAAAGATCCCATCTAGATCGATCCTACTTGACCCTATGGCAGAACAGGCATTATCCCGGGTAGATAGTACAGCACACGGGATCACGGTTTTAGACTGTTCATGGGGGGAAGTTGAAAGAGTATTCCCACAACTATTGAGAATGAACCTGAAACACCGGGCTCTTCCTTATCTTGTCGCAGCAAATCCTATTAATTTTGGAAGACCGCTTAAGCTCACATCTGTGGAAGCCTTTGCTGCGGCGCTGTATATTCTTGGGTATAAGGAGCAGGCGGAAAAGATCCTGGTCAAGTTCAACTGGGGGCATACGTTTTTGGATTTGAACCGTGAGCCTCTGGAGGATTACTCAAAGGCAAGGGACAGCGCTGAGGTTGTTAAGATACAGGAAGAATATATGTAGGTGCCTGTATAAAGGAAGCATCCATGTTCAAATCACAGATCGGGGTCATAGGCGCAGGAGCATGCGACGAAAGGGTTTCCCGTATAGCAGAAGCAGTTGGCAGGGAAATTGCAAAACGGGGTGCATTACTGGTGTGTGGCGGGCTTGGCGGAGTGATGGAAGCCGCAGCACGTGGCGCAAAGGAGGAAGGTGGCACAACACTTGGCATCCTGCCCGGAAGCAGCCGGGATGCTGCAAATCGGTATATCGATATAGCAGTGTTGAGCGCCATGGGACATGCAAGGAACGTACTGATCGCGCAGTCATGTGATGCATTGATCGCGGTTGATGGTGAATATGGAACACTTTCCGAGATCGCACATGCGTTAAAAATGGGGAAGCCGGTTGTTTTGCTTGAGTCCCAGTGGGAAATAAAAGGGGCTCATGTGGCACATGACCCTGCCGGAGCAGTTGAGATGGCTTTTGGGCTTATTTGATACTGCTAAAAAACTAAGATAGAGAGATTAACTGAAGTAGAGAGATTTATTCACTCACAATAAATTTGGTGAATGAAATCCTCTCCCATCAACGTCCGGATGTGTCGATGTGTCTCATTATGCAATAACTGAAAGCACACCATCTTTAAGTTCTCTTGCAAGCGTTTCGAGCTTTGCAGTAACATCCTTGCCCGATGCAATGATATCCACGAACGCAGAGCCAACGATCACGCCATCAGCGCCTCCTTCTATGATCTCAGCTGCCTGATTGCCGTTCGATATCCCAAATCCTACAGCTTTTGGAATTTTAGTCTTTACGCGTGACAACAGTTCTGTTGTCGACTGCGATACGTCCGAACGTGTGCCTGTGACGCCAAGTCTGGATACAAGATACACAAAACCTGAACCATGCCGGAGGATTCTTTCTATCCTCTCTTCTGTTGTGGTTGGCGCAATAAGGAATATTAGATCAACACCGTATTTTCGACAGGATGTTGAAAGTTCTTCCGATTCTTCTACTGGCAGGTCCGGCACGATTATTCCGCTTATTCCTGACTGGACGCAATCATGCACAAATTTCTCGATCCCACGTTTGAATATCAGGTTGTAATAGGTCATGCATACCAGTGGCACATCAACATTAATGGATGCAACAATTTCAAGATACACATCAGGGTTCATACCTGCCGAAAGTGCTCTCCCGGATGCAGCCTCGATGGTAGGTCCATCAGCAACAGGGTCTGAAAAAGGAAGTCCAAGTTCCACAATATCAGCACCTCCACGAACAAGTGCCTGTACGAAACCTGCAGTTGCACCTGGCGTGGGATCGCCTGCACACAAGTATGCGATCAAGGCACCCTCGCCGCGTGATCTCAGTTCTTCAAATTTTTCCGGTATGTTCACCTGTGAACCTCCTTATTTAATTTGATCACGGTTTCGAGGTCTTTGTCTCCTCTGCCAGACAGGTTGATCACCACAAGTTCTCCAAGTTCGCCCGACTCAGCTGCCTTTTTTATGTAAGCCAGTGCATGGGACGATTCAAGCGCAGGGATGATGCCTTCCATCCGGCACAGTTCATGGAATGCTGCCAGTGCTTCGTCATCACTGACATTACAGGGAGTTAATCTGCAAATCTCTGCAAGATATGCAAGTTCCGGTCCCACGCCTGCATAGTCCAGCCCGGCAGAAATGGAGGATGATTCGAGGATCTGCCCGTACTTGTCCTGGAGGACACGGGTATGTGCACCGTGAAGGATCCCTTCCTCTCCGGTACAAAGGGACGCAGAGTGAAGCGCAGCTTTTTCCGTAGTCTTCAGACCACTTCCGCCCGCTTCAACGGCAAAGAGCTTCACGTCCTTTTCCTCAACGAACGGGTAAAATATTCCCATTGCATTGCTGCCACCGCCTGTACATGCAACAATGGAGTCAGGGTATCTTCCTTCCTTTTCCATTATCTGTTCTTTGACCTCACGTCCGATTACGCTCTGGAAATCCCGGACGATCATGGGATAGGGATGCGGTCCAACCACAGAGCCGATCAGGTAATGGGTGTTCACTACATTGGTTACCCAGTCGCGCATTGCTTCATTGATGGCATCCTTAAGCGTCTTCGAACCCGATTCCACAGGATTTACCACAGTTCCCATCAGTTCCATGCGGTATACGTTCATGCGCTGGCGTTCAACATCCTTTGCGCCCATGTAAACCACGGTCTCAAGCCCGAGATTCGCACCCACCATCGCAGTCGCAGTGCCATGCTGCCCTGCGCCAGTCTCTGCAACAAGGCGTGTTTTTCCCATATATTTTGCAAGAATTGCCTGTCCGATGGTATTGTTTAACTTATGGGCACCACCATGTACAAGGTCTTCACGTTTCAGGTAAATGCGTGTTCCATATTTTTTGCTGAGCCTCTTCGCAAAATAGAGCGGCGTTTCACGCCCTGCGAAATCCTTTAAATAATAATTGAGTTCTTTCAAAAATTCAGGTTCATCTTTGTATTTTTCGTACCCTTCTTCAAGTTCTGCAAGAGCTGGCATCAACACTTCAGGACTGAACTGTCCGCCGTATTTCCCGTACTTGCCATATGTGGTTCTGCTCATCATCTAACTCCTGTTAACTAAAAATCACATACAAAGCTGCAATCGCTCTATTTATGATGCCTATCTATGCTCTGGAATTATGATCCATGCGACAATATATGCTAAAAAACCGCTTCCGTATGCAAACGTGAATAACACCCAGAAGAGCCTGACAAAGGTCGGGTCAACATTGATATATTCACCGATGCCACCGCAGACGCCGGCAATCATCCGATTTCTCTTTGATCTGTATAATCTATTTCTCATTTCAGTGAATCCACCAGTTCTTTTGTTTTGCTGTATACATCGTTGCTTTTAATAATTTCGGTTCCAATGAGTATTGCATCCGCACCGCTTAAAAGTACGCGTTTAACGTCGTCTCTGGTATGAACTCCGCTTTCGCTTATTATTATATGCTCTGTTCCGTTTTCTAGATCGAATTCCTTAATAAGAGGTGCGAGACGTCCGGTGGTCAACAGGTCAACATCAAGTGTGTTGAGGTCCCTGTTATTAATGCCAATTATCTTTGCAGTGGTCCTTAAGGCAATTTTCAGCTCATCTTCATTGTGAACCTCCACAAGCGGTTCAAACCCTTTTGACTGCGCAAGCGTAACAAAGTACCCGAGTCGCTCTTCAAGTGCACCTGCAATCAATAGTATGAGGTCGCTCTTCACTTCATCCATCTGCCGTTCATCAGTTATGAAATCTTTACGGAGCACCGGGATTGTTACGGATTTTCTCACGCTCTCCAGGTTTTCAATGGACCCATAGAAAAATTCAGGTTCTGTTAGGACTGATATGGCCACTGCACCTCCCCTTTCCATATCTTCTGCAATATCAGCAGCTTCCTGCGGCAAGATGTCTCGAAAAACCGCAGTCGGTGATGCGGGCTTCACTTCAGCTATGACTGGAACCCTGCCATTTTTTTTCGCATTATCAATAGCAGATAATATATCCCGTCTTGGTTCCGTTCTATCGTCCACTGATTTTTTTGTGGTATCAAGTGCCATAACCCGCTGTCGGGTCGATTTTAGAATATCTTCTATTACATGGTGCATTAAAAGTCACCCATTGTATAATTATGTACACCAATGGACAATAATGTCCATTATATATATATGTTATGGGTTATGGCATACGTTCAATGATCTCGCCCACTCGCTTCGTTTTCTTGTAAAATGCCGTTGTGCTGTTAAGAAAATTAGCTGCTGTCAGTCCTTTATCAGTAATTATGTAGCCGCCACGTTTTATTTTTTTCACAAGTCCCTCCAGCTGGAACACTGTCTTCATCTTGCTTCCAATGCTGCCCCTGTCAGCAAACTGGTCGGTATACTTTCGAATTTCGGAAAACTCGGTGATTCTCCCTTCGTTTTTTTCAAGAACTTTCAGGATCAAACGATACTGTATATCTCCTGGTCCCTGATTTATTCCGAGGGATTGGTAAAATTGAGCAACCATTAACTCAAGTTTGACATCTATGTCCTCAGACATCGAGATCACCCTCGTTTTCATCCTCTTCGTCTTCATAGAGTTCGTAATGTTGCTCATTTATACCAAACTTTTGTTTCAGTGTTGTTGGCGGGAAGTATGCAAGAAATGCAAGTACTGTACCTATCAAGATGAACAATCTTGATACCACCTGCATAACGTCGAAGATCGTTATCACGTCTGTCAGCATGAAGTCGAACACAAAAGAGATCGCAACAAGCGGTAGTGTGGTGCGGTAGCGAAGCCGCCGTGGGACACGTTGGAGAAGAATAAGGAACAAAAGACCCAGTATCATGGCAGTTGGGATTACAAATAGTCCGATAAGATATATGTTAAGTGCAATACCACTGTTTATACTGTAAAGTGATCCCCATTCTGTGACGTTAGGGCCAATCACACCGCTCGAATACAATAATGCAAGATATGCCGCTCCAAAAAGTGTGAATCCCAGTGATACAAGTCCGCTGATCTTTCTGTTACCCACTATGATATAGATGATAAAATATACAAGAGGTACCGAAACTACCGCAAAAGGTATGGATGCAAGGTTATACATTAGAAGGTCGAGTCCTGGATTGTTCAGGTATGTTGCGATCATCCGTATGGTAGTTGGTAGATATGTAAACCCTACCATCGACCAGAAGATGACAAGGGACCACATTGCAGGTCTACTTTTTTCATTGTGCTCGGGTTCACTGCGCGCAAGCACCCATGCAAAGGCAAAGGAAGATAATGTTATTGCAAAACAGATGGTGATATTTAACAAAAGTCCAGCAGTCATTGTTTTACCTCTTATTCAACCAGAAACAATCCTACAATAAACAATTCTATCTTCTAGTACAAAAAATTATTTGTTGTGTGTTTGAGATTCCCAACAAAATATATATAT
>JAFGQV010000122.1 GCA_016935475.1 Methanosarcinaceae archaeon | reverse complement strand
CCGCCCCCCCCCAAAAAAAAAAACGTAACGAGGTTACTGAAAAAAAGAATAGGTTTTTAAGTCAAAAATCTAATTTGATGGCCTCGTTGGTTGGATTTTGAAAAATGTGGGGTCTCGTTAAAATTGGGTGGATAACAGCACTATATTTGGTGTTACATTTTTTTAGGATAATATGGGAGATCAATGACAATAAACTCAGTGTCAAAAACCAACTAATGTTTTAGTATGGACCAGAATAAAAATCTAAATAATGCCCAAAGAATAACAAATTATTTTTTAATGTTTACTTCATGAAATTGTAAGGAAACATTTTTAATTAATTGTTTGGTTGAATAACAGGGGAAAGAACATTGCCAAATAAAATTGAACATCCGGCTGAATCAGTAGAAGATGAATATGATAGATGAACAAGAATGGTATGAAGAACAGAGTGAAATTCATGACTCTGAAGTAGTTCGTAGCTTTACAGAAAGAACTTTTGAATTAGCAATAGCGTCTCGAGATGAAATTATCAAAAATCATTTACAGGAATGTAAGAGAATAATAGAGATAATAGATATGTATGATTCCTATCAAAAGGAAAATGTATGGATTTCTCCAGAAATTGAATGTTTATCCAGTAAGTTGAATGAAATTAACGAAACATTATGCGATTCTTATTTTCTTCTTCTATCTGCAAGGTATAATACAGCAAGAATGACTTTGAGGAAATGGATTGAGCTTGTTGTTATTTCTATTTATTTTGACACTACAGGAAAAAATGAGTCGAACCGACAAAAATTTTTAGACGTAGAAGATATGAACTCCCCGGGTTTTACTGATAAATTGAAGAAATTGGAATATACGTCGTGTAACGATGAAATTAAGAGTTTATACAAAAAACTATCACTTTATGTACACAATGAAGGGAGAATGTTCGGGCAACCTTTACCTTTTTATTACAAAAAAGAGTTTGAAGATATATATTCAATAATAAATGAAATTCAGCCATTGATGGAAAAAATGATTTTAAAAAATTGTGGAATTGACATTAGATGAAAAATTGAATTCGCTCCCTATAATAGAATTAATGAGCCTATTTTGGAGATATCTCAATAATCCTACCAGCCGCCTTCCTCAGCCGGTTGAGAACCGCAGCCCCGACGCCTTCATGATTCACGGAACCATCCACGATGATCACGTCAACGCCCCTGCCGTCCAGCCAGCGCAGACCCGTAAAAAGGCTCCTTGCGGCCTGCTCGGGTCTGTCCCGCTCCCCGAGGGAGTACATCTCGTCAGTAGATACATGTGATGCGGTCTCGTCGGTGACCAGCAGCCCCACACGTGTACCTTTTTCATGAGCGGCTGCCACCAGTTCGGATATCCTGTCCGACACCTCCGCGCCGCTGCCCTCAACAAGCACCACCTCTGTCTGCGGTGAATAATGGGTATATTTCATGCCAGGTGACCGTACAGCTTCCTCCTCACCAACCGCCCGGTCAGTGTAGCCGATAATCGCATCCCCTGCGCATTTCCTGATGTCCTCGATCCCGATGCCACCGGGTCTGAGTATCACCGGGATATCGCCGGTCACATCCACCACCGTGGATTCCACCCCTATCCTGACAGACCCCCCATCGATCACGGCATCTATCCTTCCTGCAAGGTCGGCGATCACATGCCCGGCATCAGTCGGGCTTGGTCTCCCGGACACATTGGCGCTGGGAGCCGCAATGGGCGTGCCTGCCTGCCTGATCAGCTCAAGGGCAATCTGGTTATCAGGCATCCGCACAGCCACCGTATCAAGACCACCTGTTGTGATATCCGGCACGATATTCTTTCTTTTAAGCACCAGCGTCAACGGACCCGGCCAGAACGCATCCACCAGCCCGGCGGCATGTGCAGGCACATCCATGGCAAGGTCATGGAGATGCTCCTTTGCTGCAATATGGACTATCAACGGGTTATCGGCAGGCCGCCCCTTTGCCTCGAATATCTTACGCACTGCCTCCGGGTTCAGTGCATCGGCTCCAAGCCCGTATACCGTTTCTGTGGGAAACGCGACAAGACCACCTTTTTTTAGGATGAGTGCAGCCCTTTTGATGGTTTCATCAAAGTTGCTGCTGTCGACCTTAAAGACCTCTGTTGTAATGTTCATCTGCTGCGAATTACTCTTATGTTATTATCTCCACTTCGAAAGTGCAGCTTCCAGTTCACTGTGGGTCTTTGCATACTCCTCAAGGGTTACACCGCCAAGTGCTGCATCAATAGCCTGGCGGCATGCAGTCGCACCTGCTGTTGTTCCAATGGGATGGGCATGTATCCCGCCGCCGAACTGCATGATGGCATCGTTCCCGAATATCCTGACCAGGTCCGGGATCATGGTCGGCTCAAGACCCCCTGAAGCAACCGGGAACATGGGTTTTATATGTCCCCAGTCCTGCTCAAGGACATGCAGAGCCTCATTTGCATGGATATGTTCAAGCACGCAGTTGTCCCTGAGCGCCAGCACCTCATCCCTTCCGCCGTGCATCTTCCCGACCACTGTTCCTATATGCAGCTGGTCAAGTCCGATAAGGCGCGTCAGTTTTGCGATTACCAGCATGCTCACTCCATGATGAGGATTTCGCGTGATCGCCGAATGCATGCACCTGTGAGCATGGATGGCAAGACCCAGTTCCCCTGTAGCCTCCCGAAGTGACTGGAGAGCTGTCCACCCCACAGGAATAATGTCGATCATCACATACTTGCCGCCAAGATCACTGATCACCTCTGCCCTCCTGACCATCTCCTCACATGTGGGCGCAGTTATGTTGCACATATACATCTTCTTCTCGCCGGTCTCTGCTTCCGCCCTGTCCTGTGCTTTCAGGGTAAGTAACGCCCTTTTCTCAAAACGGTTGAATTTCTGGTCCGTGAGGTTTTCGTCATCCTTGACAAGATCGCAGCCTCCTGCAAAGGCATTGTATGCAACCTCAGCATGTTGCTGTGACGTCAATCCCACCTTTGGCTTGACGATAGTCCCGATAAGGGGTCTGTCATTTACCCCGAAAAGTTCCCGTACTCCATGCATTCCGAAATTCGGTCCCCTGAACCCCGAAATGGCGTCACGTGGAAATGAAATATCCTCGAACCGCAGGCTATCCAGCAGTTTCATACTGAAGATATTACCGGCTATCGCGCTTAATATCTGGGGAACGGACCCTGTTTCGAAAAGGTCCTGCGTGTATGCGATCCTCACTGTCTGCTGTTCTTCGTTCATATAGTACACATGGGGTTTCAGTTCCCCTGCCATCTCCGGGCTGAGTGTGGATATGTCGCTCCACGTATCAATGGAACTCTCACCGGCCATATGATTGCATGCAGCCTCAAAACTTACCCCTTCTGCTGGTTCTATATGGTACTCACAGACAAAATCATCATCCTTTGGTCTGTATTCCAGATCGATATAATCTTTTAGCATCTTACTCGTTCCTTGATCATATTGGCATTATATACGTTCAGTTATTCAAATAAGGTTTTTGCATTTGTATCTATTTTGCTATATGCCTGATCCACATGAAACGTTTGAAATTTCAAATCTGGCAATATTTATATATTAATAAACATGATATATTAATGAGAGTGTGAGCGGGCCTCTTTTATATACCCCACTCCCACACAAACCCTAACTCCCCAGCCCGCTCACACTGCTCACAATAATTTCCATCCAATAATGGGTTTTTGTGATCTGTCGTTTCCTCTTCATGGGAGTTTCACTAAAGAAAAGTTAATCCAGAAATGGCAATCTGTCCTTTTTCCTGTACGCAACTGCCTGACAGACAGCGATCAGTTCGTCTTTGTCATTTATGACCCTGATGTCATAGGTGCCGATCCGGTTCGATCTGCTGATCTCCTTTGCTTCCGCATACAGGGTGTCCCCGTTAAGAGCCGGTTTGACGTAGGTAACGTTCACATTCAAAGCCACGGCAACCGTTCCATGAGAGTTTGAAGCCGCCCCGAACGCTTCGTCGATCAGGGAAAAAATCGCTCCACCGTGTCCGGTCTGGAACATGTTCTCTATGTCCTTCGAATAAGCCATTTCCATGAGAGAATAACCATAGTCCAGTTTAACCAGTTTCAAACCAAGTATATTTGCATAGGTTTCGCTTTCAATTTTTTTAGATATTGCATTAAAGATCGGGTTTTGCATTGACTACTCTCCTTATCCTGATGTCAGGGAAAATGAATTCAATTGTATTCAAATTTTTGGTTTCCGGTCACAAAATGCTAAGAAGTCCATTACCGGCATATAAAGATATATATTCCTGATCAGCTAAAAAATCTAGGACATGCCACAGAACCAGCGACCACTGAAAAGTTAGTTAACGATCTCTTTTACCCTTTCGGCGGCTTTTTTTATCTCAAGTAACAATATCCCCAGAGTGGCATGGGGTTCTGTCATTATGACCAGCAGGGCTTTTGAGCCAGCTGAAATTGCAACAAGCTTGGAATGCTCGAATTCCACAACAAGCCTATCAGGCATCCAATTTCCAATTTCTTTTGTTGCAGCCTCGGCAGCTATGAACATGGTTGCGGACATGGCTGCAAATGTCTGGGTCATAAAATCCGGTGATGTGCTTGAAACCATCAACAGACCATCTCTTGATACGATCACAGCTATCCTGACATCTTTCACTTTTACAAGATCGTGTACCACATCACCAAGAAGTTCGGTAGTTGTTGCCATTTATATCTTTATCATCAATCAATAGGTGGACGCATGCCTTCATATTCGACCAATATCAGCCTTGTTTGAATACATCTTTTAATTGGACTTAAGCTTAACGCGCCCTTTGCTAACTTCAAATTCGAATTTCTGCTGTATATAATTTTTTGACAATCCCTGCCCGTGTAGCAGGAGTTCCACCAGATCATGGGGTTCATCGATGTCCGTACTGAGCAAGAACGAATCATACACTTCCAGCGATTGCGACATTTCCCTGGCAATGTCGCAGTGGGTCATGAAACTTGAGTCATAATATTTGACATGGAAACTGGCAGGATCCCTGATAAACAGGATATTTGTGCCGCCCCCCTTGCCCGGTACGATCACCACATCTTTGTCGGATGCTGTGATCTCCTGTATATGACGAGGGGTCACAAGCGGCAGGTCTGCCATAATAATAAGTACAGGTTCATTGGCATTTTGAAGGTAACCGTTCAGAGCTTCGTTCAGTCCGGGTTTGTCCACAACGACATTTGCTTTGATGTCATCTGCCACCGAACCGGCAGAAGTGGTGAGAATATCGATGGCTTCGATACCGGCTTTCGAGATCGCAGTGACCACGTCTTTTAGCATAAGTTCCACGAACTCCTCACGCTCTTCAAGTGTCAAAACCGGAGAAAGCCGCGATTTTGCGTTTGTTTTTTTATACGGGATTACTGCTCTCATCTTACACACCGTGGTACAGCGTATTCCGCTGTTTTGGAGTTCTGCCCGCCCCACGGATCATCCATTCGAATTCTTCAGGTGACATATATTCCCCATGTCCGGCACCTGCGGATTTTGAGATCTTTTCTTCCATAAGGGTGCCTCCAAGGTCATTGGCGCCGCAGTAAAGTGCGAATTGGGCAAGTTTTTTGCCAAGTTTCACCCAGCTTGCCTGAACATTGGCAACGTGGGTGTTAAGGAGCACACGTATCAAAGCATGCATCTGAAGATCCTCCACTCCTGTTGTGGCAAACCTTCCTGATCTTAAGACCTCTTCGCCGATCCTGTTATTGTATGGCATGAAAGGAAGCGGCACGAATTCCGTAAATCCACCGGTCTCTTTCTGTATATCCCGGACTATCAGGATGTGATCTATTCGCTCCCCCATGGTCTCAATATGCCCGTACATCATCGTTGCGGTGGTTGGTATACCGGTTTTGTGGGCAAGTGTCACCACATCCACCCATTCAGCAGTTTTGAGTTTGGAAGGACATATCACTTTTCGTACGCGGTCAGAGAGAATTTCAGCCGCAGTGCCGGGCATTGTACCAAGTCCGCTTTGTTTGAGCTTTTCAAGGGCATCCCTGACTGGAATATTGCTCTGGCTGGCTGCATGATACACTTCCATGGGAGAGAATGCATGGATGTGCATATCCGGATATTCTGCCTTTATTGATTCAAGGATATCAAGGTAAAAATCAAGGTTCGTATCAGGCAGGAGACCGCCCTGGATGCACACCTCAGTGGAACCTTCTTTATCAGCCCAACTCACCTTTTCCATGATCTCGTCAAGTGTCAAACGGTATCCGTTATTGTTATCCCTAAATGCACAGAAACCGCAGTTACCAATGCAGCGGTTTGTGAAATTGATGTTCCTGTTAATTACGTACGTGACCGCATCGCCGACGGCCTCGGAACGGAGTTCGTCTGCCAGTGAAAAAAGCTCGAAGGGATTAACATTAAGAAGTGACATAGCATCTTCTTTTGTGCACTTTCCCAGCCGTGCCCGCTGAATTACCTCATCCGGAATTGTAGAAGCTGTGTTTCTCATATCACCATATCCATTTTTATGAGCCTGAACTGTAACATCAGTTATACACTTAAAGTTTTCCGGTATCCTTTTTTATCGGACAGGCTTTTGATAAGTTCTTTAAGGTTCTCACTATACCATTTTTTCTGAACGTACTGCGGATATATCGGCAGCCTCTCACGCAGGGGTATTCCCCGTACCATTTTTTGTAGCTCCGAGACACCTGGCCACTCAGCTTCGGGGTTTATCCAGTCAATGGTTGTGGGTGAGATCCCCCCAAGATCGGAAACCCCGCACTTGATAAGGATATAGGGGTCAATGAGATTCGGGGCTACCTGGACCGCAACATCTGGAGATAGTATCTTGCGCGCAAGTCTTACAGCCTGCATCATTTCCTCCCGGGTCGGAGGGACATGATCAGCCATGGGTGTGTTGGGCTTTGGCGTGAAATTCTGGATGATCACTTCCTGGATATGCCCGTATTCCTCATGGACCGCTGCAATTGACTGGAGTGAATGGATCCTATCGTCCACGGATTCGCCGATACCCACAAGAATACCTGTCGTGAAAGGGATCCTGAGTTCCCCGGCTGCCCTGATGGTCTTAAGACGCAATTCCGGTTCCTTTCCGGGACAGTCCCTGTGTGCCGCAAGGTTTGCGGTTGTCTCAAGCATAAGCCCCATGCTTGCATTTAGCGGTTTCAGGATTTCAAGTTCTGATCTTGTAAGTGCACCGGCATTCGTATGCGGCAAAAGCCCGATCCCGATTGCAATATTGCAGAGTTCGACCAGATATTCCATAGTTGTGGAATATCCAAGGTCTGCAAGCCACTCTTTATATTCCAAAACTTCATCTGCATACTCTCCAAAGGTAAAAAGTGCCTCAGTACATCCGGCTTCTTTGCCCTTCACAAGAACCGAGATAATATCCTCCACACACATAAGTTGTGCATCAGGGTCACCGGGCTCGCGCCTGAAACCACAGTATCCACACCTGTTCCTGCACACATTGGTAACAGGAAGAAATACATTGCGGGAAAACGTCACAAATTCGGACATGTTTAAGTGAATGATAAAACCACTACATAAGTTTAATTACAGCCATCCAGCCTGTTACCCTGACCCAGAATAATATCCATTGTAGCCGAAACACCAAGAGCGACACCTTCGACCTCTATGCCGCCTTCCCCTTTTGCGCCATCTCCTACCACATAGAGATCTGTGAATGGGGTTTTATTGCCAACGTCCAGACCTGATGCTGACCTGTTGACCGGCCATCCATTAGAATGCGATTGGATCAGCAGGACCTCGTATTTCTTCCCTGCAAACATCTCTTTAAGGTCATGCAATCCAAGGTCGATCTCATCTTCGAGATATTTTAGCCTGTCCTGTTGCACGCACATGTGGGACATCAGAAGATGCTTGCCCGGGGGTGCAAGACCTGGATCGACGTTCGTTACTTCATTCATTCCATTTATACGCCTGGCATTCGGTGTAAAGATAACACCACCGTGTCCGATCAGCGGCTCATCGCTTGACAGGCAGATCTTTACACCCGCAGATGGCATTATTTTCCTGATCTTCTCGAAATACTGTGTGTGCTTCCCGGATTCCACCGCACCATTGCACAACCGGCTTGTTTCAAGGTGCCCAATGTCGCTTATGGTTACATCTCCAAAATATTCTACATTATTGACCACAAGACCCGCTGCAGAGTTGTCCCTGATAATGACCTCTGAAACGTCGGCGCCTGTGTGGATCACACCCCCATTTGAGGTGATGATATCTGCAAGGGCATCCACAACTGCGCGGCATCCCCCAATGGGTATTCCTGAGCCGCCGTAACGATAGAGATTCTCAAAGATCGCAAACGCCTCTTTTGTGGACACATCAAAGCATCCCAGACTCAAAGACCAGCCACAGAAGGCATCTGCGATCTTAAAAGCCCATTCTTCTTTGACATTGCGGGATATCCATTTCCCGAATGTGCCTTCTTTGGGCGGATTTATTCTTGTGGTCACAAGCAGGCTCGCGAGCTTTAACTGGTTCATCATAGAGAACTGGTTCTTGAAACCGGAAAAAGGAATGTCAACGTATCCTTCTTTATAATAATTGCCACCTTTTATTTTGGGAATACGTATCATGGACAGAGGAGATGGGCGCACGATTTCCACATCTGCACCAACTTCGGTAAGTAACTGCGCCAGCGGTCCCCCGGGTCCATGAGGTATCATATGAAGCGCGCCCGTTGATAGTTTGAATCCTTTGTATTCGATGTTCGTGAACCTTCCACCGATCATGGCCAACCGCTCGAAAACCTCGACCTCGTAACCTGCTCTGGCAAGCCTGGCACCACTTAGCAGCCCACCGAGTCCGGCACCGATTATCAAAGCTTTCATACCGGCACCTCTATGGCTTTCATGGGGCAATAAGCTGCACAAAACCCGCAATCAATGCATGCTTCCATAATATATGCACGCCCTTTGACCTTGATGGCATCCTGTTCACAGAACGCAACGCATTGAGCACAACCAACACAGTCTTGATTTATTATCATGAACTTTTCACCAGATTTTGATTTACTAACGTACTCAATGAACAAAAGCATTATTGTCCCGCATATCATGAACGTAATTCCAGTTTAACTGTCTTCATCCATTTTCAGCACAATTTGTGATGCAAACAATAATATTGTTACCAATTTGGCCTATAATCGAAAAATATATTATTAATAACTACTTAATATAATAATATAGCATGGATGAAATTGACTTCGCAATTCTGGAACATTTAACCAATAACTGCAGAATGCACAGCACAGAGATTGCAGGCAAGTTAGGAGTGGCAACTTCCACTATCCACAAAAGGATTGAAAAGCTGCGAAATTCTGAAGTCATTAAAGGGTTTACGATAATGATCGACCCTTCAAGTGTAGGTCTTAATGTTACCACCTATATTGGCATCAACATCGAGCCGAGTAAAAGGATCAGCATTATCAATAAATTGAAAAACATCGACGATATCCTTGACATCTATGAACTGCTTGAACCCTATGACATTTTGATAAAGGTGCGCACCTTTGACATACATTCTCTAAAAGAAAACGTCCTTTATCGATTGAACAATATGGACGGAGTACTTGATTCGAGCAACTTGCTGACAACAAAATGCCACAAGGAAGAGGCATGCAATATTTTAAAACGGTGATGAAAAACCTCTGTTTTCCTTTGAGTATCTTTATATAGAAGTGCCTGCATTAAGAATGTCTGGATTTAGCACTGGTTGTGCTTTCTCCGAGAATTACGCTGATATTCTATAATTATGGGAGAATTTATATAACTATACTAAGGAGGATAAAAAGTGGCAGGACAACCGATCTTTATTATGGCCCAAGGTAGTCAGAGAACAAGGGGCAGGGACGCCCAGAGTAACAATATCCTGGCAGCAAAGGCTGTTGCGAGCGCAGTACGAACAACACTGGGACCCAAAGGAATGGACAAGATGCTTGTGGATTCCATGGGTGATGTGGTGATCACAAACGATGGAGCCACTATCTTAAAGGAAATGGATATCGAACATCCGGCTGCAAAGATGATCGTCGAGGTCTCAAAAACGCAGGATGACGAAGTTGGTGACGGTACCACCACAGCCGCGGTGCTTGCAGGTGAACTCCTGACAAAGGCAGAGGAACTTATTGAGAAAAATGTCCACCCAACGGTCATTTCCACGGGTTACCGACATGCAGCAGATAAATGTGCCGAGATCCTTGAAAGCATCACCATCGAGGTAGATGTAGAGGATACAAAAACACTAAGGAAGATCGCAGCCACCGCAATCACTGGCAAGGGCGTGGAATCGTATAAGGAAAAATTATCCGAACTTGCTGTAAATGCTGTGAAAAACATTGCAAAAGAAACGGATTCCGGCATAACCGTGGATGTGGATGACGTCACGATCGAGAAACGTGCAGGTGGAAGCATACTTGATTCGGAATTTATCAACGGAATTGTGATCGATAAAGAACGCGTGCATCCCAACATGCCCGAACGTGTGAAAAACGCAAAGATCCTGCTCTTGAGTGCACCCATCGAACTCAAGAAAACCGAAGTGAATGCAGAGATCAAAATTACATCACCTGACCAGATGAACATGTTCCTTGATCAGGAAGAAAAGATGCTTAAAGAGATCACTAACAAAGCAATCAACAGCGGCGCAAATGTGATCTTCTGCCAGAAAGGCATCGATGATATGGCACAGTATTACCTTGCAAAGGCTGGGATCTTTGCCATAAGAAGGGTCAAGAAGAGCGATCTGGAAAAGCTCACCAAAGCAACCGGCGCAAAGATCATCCAGAACCTTGATGAAATTGCAGAATCCGATCTTGGTTCAGCGGGACTCGTGGAAGAGAAGGATATAAGCGGCTCCAGTATGACGTTCATTACTGAATGTGCAACCCAACAATCCATTTCAATAATCCTCCACGGAGGTACGGAACACGTTGTGGATGGTCTTCAGCGAGCGCTTCACGATGCACTCCGGGTAGTGGGTGTTGCACTGGAAGATAAGAAAATCGTAGCTGGTGGCGGTTCACCTGAGATCGAACTGTCGCTGAGACTAAAGGAATATGCAGCAACACTTAAAGGTAGAGAGCAGCTTGCTGTGACCAAATTTGCAGAGGCGCTTGAGATCATACCCCAGACACTGGCAGAGAATGCCGGACTGGACCCCATAGACATGCTTGTGGAACTTCGATCGCAGCATGAAAAAGGTAACAAGAACTTCGGACTGAATGTATATACCGGTAAAGTCATTGATATGTGGGAAAACGATGTGGTTGAACCGCTGCGTACAAAGACCCAGGCTATCAATGCTGCCACGGAAGCTTCGATCATGATCCTGAGGATCGATGATGTTATAGCATCAAATTCAATGAAATCTGGCGGCGCACCGGGAATGCCTCCTGAGGATATGGAACTCTAAGATCCTGTGCTGGATATCATCCAGCACCTTCTTTTTTTGCATTCGTTTCACGTTTAACAGTTTCCAGACCCTGTACGGATAGTGCTGTCCCTTTAACAGAAGACCAGTCTTAAAAAAGAACAGATATACTATGAAATGTCAGTAGATACGTCTACTGAGATAGAACTACGAAATTTTATTTTTCTTGCAATTGACGGGAAAGGACTGAAGTAAGGCGGCGTTTTACCACATCGACCACCACATCTGCCTCGTCACCTTCATCGATATAAGGTGATCTTTCCTCAAAGATGGTATCAGATGTTTTGGGTGGTATCGAAACTATTTTGCCGAGTCTGTCCTTAGTCGAAATCTTGCTTTCTTTCCAGGAAAAATCCTCGTTTTCTTCCATAATCTGTCCCCATAATATCCATTACCCTTATACCTGTAAACAGGTCTGTTTTTAACCATATTTATGCATTTCGGTTGAATAACTGCTTCTGTCATCAATTAGACAAAACAAAAAAATCATATACTATTAATTTTGTATAGCCCATCCTACCCACAAAGCTGCGTGCATATCCTTTCGACCTCAAGACGGAAGTTCTCCTGGGAAACACCATACAGGTGTGCAAGATACATTGCGCCTCCTGCACCAACACCTTCCTTCACATCCCCTGCCTTGTACCTGTGAAGACCCGCAAGATGGGATTTTTCAAAACCCGGATCTGCCACATATACAGTCATGCCAAGCTTGTTCATCAAACCTGTAAAATTGGCGGTTGCATCGTCTGCCACATAGATGGTAGTAGCAACCGAAATATTATCAGTGGCAAGACCCAGGTGTTTGATTATTGCAAAGACCGCCGCCATCTGTGTCCCACCTGCAAGCACGATCTCAGTATCCCCCATACCCGCAACAATGCCTGCGACTGCCACCATCATAGGGTCTCCAAGGCACGTTACTGCACGTATGGGGTCATCGCGAAGACTACCGAATGTGATATCTGAGACAGACATCCCCTCCCTGACCACCTTCTCTTTTAATTCAAGTGGATTTAAGGACGAACTGCTGCTGACATTCCCATCATAGCCAAGCGCATTCAGCACGCCCATTGCAGTGGTCGTACCTCCGGGAATGCTTTCGCCTATGACAAGAAGGTCGGTCCTATCCTGAATTTCCGTTCCCAGTTTGCGTGCACGCTCAAAAATATCCTGTGCCCCATGGACTGCAACCGGCTTGCGGATATCTTCCCCGGGTTTAGCACCCAGGTCCACAAAAGAGATATCAGGAACGATCTTCAGACCGGCATTTACGAACATATGTGGAACACCTGTGAGATTGAGGGCTGCCCGTGTGATGACCGCTGGTGTGGGAGTATCGTAAGGCGGTGTCATGGGCATTATCGGCACACTGATAATGCTGCCTGTTTCGACAATTTCCGCATCTCCTGCAGGTGTATAGTCTGTCAGGCTTGCTGTTTTCCCGGCTGCGGAGATATTCGGAATATGGGCTGTCCCGGTGTTTGAAAGCACACATAAAAATAACGGTTTTTCAGGTGCATGAGTGCTTTTTGGCACAACCCATTCCATGATGATCCCCTTTTGTTTGCTGGTCAGTTCAGATATGAATACATTAATTTGTCAGTATGTTCTTGCAACATATACCCAGGTGCTGGTATCAGTGCCACATAATGGGCATCTTACAGGTCTCTCTCCCCCTTGCCCGGTGGGAATGCCGAGTATTCCGGCACCAATCTCCTCTTCCAGTGCAAGACCGCATTCTTTTTTACCGCACCACGGCATTCGAACGACCCCCAGATGGAGCTTTTCCTGTATCTCATCCAGAGTCTCGCAATCGAATATGCGGTTGTTGAGGTCTGCCTCGGCTTTTGCAAGGAGGTCTGCCTGGATCGCTCCAAACCTATCCAGAACCTCATCCTTTATACTGAAAAGAGGAACCTGTTCTTTCTCGCCACTGTCACGGCGTACCAGTATTGCTGCATTGTTCTTCAGGTCCCTTGGTCCGATCTCGATCCTGATGGGTACACCTTTCATTTCCCACCTGTAGTACTTGGCACCCGGACGTCTGTCGCTTGCATCAATTGTAACGCGGACTCCTGCCTCTTCCAGTTTTGATCTGACATCCTCGCATGCCTTGATGACCTCGGTCCCGTCCTTGAAGATGATAGGTATGATCACTGCCTGTACCGGCGCCACCTCCGGAGGAAGCACCAATCCTTTATCGTCACCATGGATCGAGATCAGCGATGCAATGGAACGCTCAGAGACACCGTAGCAGGTCTGGTGCGCATACACCTGCTCTCCTGTTGGGTCTTCATATTTGATGTCAAATGTCTTTGCGAAATTGTTGCCAAGATGATGGGCTGTCCCTACCTGAAGGGTCTTGCCGTCAGGCATCAGGGCATCCACAGCGATCGTATAATCCGCACCCGGGAACTTGTCCCAGTCCGGGCGTTTGGATGGCAGGACCGGAATGGCAAGGCGACGATAGAACTCCTGGTATATCCGGATCGCTTCGTCAACCTGTGCTGCAGCATCATCCCATGTGGCATGGACAGTGTGTGCTTCCTTGAACGATGTGATCTCACGGAGTCGAATAAGCGGACGTGTGTGTTTTGTCTCATACCTGAATGTGTTTACTATCTGGTACAGTTTGAGCGGCAGGTCTGCGTGGGAGCGGACCCACAGCTTATACATGGGATATATGGCAGTCTCGCTGGTGGGGCGGAGTGCAAGTTTTACTTCGAGGGGGTCCCTGCCACCGTGTGTTACCCAGTACACCTCGTCCTCAAAGCCCTTTATGTGCTCTGCCTCCTTCATGAACTCATGTTCGGGTATCAGGAGCGGGAAGAGTGTTTCCTCATGGTCTTTGTCAAGCAGTTCTCGCATGATCGCATAGACATTTTTCCGGATGGAAAAACCAAAGGGATGCCAGACGTACAATCCCTTGACAGGATACCGCACGTCCATTATCTCGGCTATCCGGAGCAGTTCATTGTACCATTCGCTGAAATTCCCTTTTGCAGGAAGTGATGCATCTTTTTCTTGTTCTTCCATGCCCTCACCAGAGGTTTTCAATTTATAAAAGGATTATTAAGTTTCCCGATAACACTAATTTCCAATTGGTTGTGACTTTTCTGATACATCCACTGTCAGTTCCGATGAATCCACATCAAATACGATCATGCCAGTCTTCAGTTTCCCTGCTTCTTCCCGGGTGAGTGGCCTTGAAATTGCACTGTCTGAAATGATTGCACTGTTGCCAAGGGGGTCCTCGACCACAACCGTGAGTTTCCCTTTTCCGTTCATTGCATCATCCAGTACATTCTGGACCTCAAGACCGCGGGCATATTTTGTTTCGTCGTCTTTGACCCAGTTGGTTGCTGTTATCACGACGTCCTTTATCCTGTCAAGAATGCCTTCTATGTTGGTTACATAGGACTCCGAAGCCATTCCGGGTTCTACATCTATCCCGAGTTCAGGGATACGGACCGTTCCGGAGGTAGAGCGGATGAACCTTGCATTCAGATCCTCCATGCAGTTGATAGTTATCTCATAATGTACTGGCTCTTTCTGGGTGAGGATCATTGTATCGGCGAACCTGAAACCGCAATCGCAACGCGTGGTTATGTACATTACTTCGCCAAAAAAAGGAATGTTGTCACTCTGCCATTGAATGATCAGATCCTTATGGCAAAGTGGACATGAAGTGCGTGTTTTGATGTTGGGTTCTGATGATGGGTCAGTGGTCAATATTTCCCACCGATTATCTTTGATCGGTCAATCTTGACACCCATGGGGGTCACAAGTACCTGATCGTCCTTGATGCCTGCAATGTCGCCATGTACATCAGCGACAACGTCCTTCAGGTCTTTTAACGCACGGTCAAGCAGTAGTTTGTCTGCTTTGATATTCGAGATATCGATCATCAGGATATTCCCGTCGTAAACCTCTTTTTTCAGGTATGGAAGTTCGTTCAGGTTTGTAAGTTCAGCAACCCTGATATATGTCTCAGCGGGTTCCTCGGCCATTACTTTCTCGTATTTGCTCAGATCGAGTTCTGTGTATTCGTCAACGCTGGTTGCGGGTTTTGTGCCGCTGCCAAATATTTTATCCATGAGATTTGCCATGATCCGCACCTTTTAATTCTGAATCTGTCTTGAATAGATTAATATTTCTCTTAATTAAGTTTGTTATTAAATGCTGTTCATAATTTTAATACGCAGGGAGTAATTGTAAGTTCAACGTTAGTTGATGCGTTTATTTATTTTAATGTTACTGGTTTCCATGCCAGAATTTAATGTTCTTTATATAGATACTCATGGTATTTTAAATGGTATCATAGTTCGATATTCCAGAGCTGGTCTCCCACATAATGGATTGACTTGATGGCTTTTCCGGATTCTGCCGTCATTGCTTCGCCGGGCATTAGCGCGCGTCCGATGGCAAGGGGTTTGCCATGGCTTTCCTCCTTGATGATGACAAGGTCGCCTTCCCTGATGGATGGGTCTGCCCTGACAATCCCGGGGCACATTACGTCAGCACCGTTTGCCAGATACCGCACTGCACCTGCATCCACGACCACCGCAGGGGTTTTGAGTTCCAGTTCAAGTGCCCCGCGCAGAGTAGGAATGACTTCCCCGCCCTCGTAGTAAAAGAGCGGCGTTCCGCCTATTAGAATAATAGTAAGATCGTCGGATGTGCCTGTTTCGAACTTACTTTCAGATATTTGCCTGATGCTGTCCCCGAAGGTAGATATAAGTTCATCCACCAATTTGATCTTTTTGGATTTCCTAAGCTGGACTCTGGATTTTAGCTTCAATTGACCACCCAAAGATGATGTTATAACCAGTATCATAAGGTGATTGTACGGTTTTAAAGATTTCGCGCAAAGCTTGAGGTTGATTTTGTTTTCGAACTTTGGACGAATGTCGAAAAGATTATAAGAGTTAGGGGTTGTTGAATATTAAGAAATAGTTCCCATATTTATAGAATGTGTGGATGGAACTGGAAAATGGGGGATATAAATGCTTTCAATCAGACCTTTTGAGGAAGGCGATAATGCCAAGCTGTTAGATATAGAGAAGTTATGCCCGCAAGGTAATGAAAAATATGCGATGGGAATAGATAAAAGAGATATTATCGCCAGATATGAATTATATGAAAATTGGAAAGTTCTTGTAGCCGAAGAAGATGGGAAAGTTGTGGGATGGACAGGTTGGACTGTGAAGCACGATCTGATTCCGGGAGAGACGTTTGTATATATAACTGAGGTGATGGTGCATCCAGAGTTCCGTAAAAAAGGAATTGCTACCAAATTGGTGACAGAGGCAGAGAAGGATGCACGAGAAACAGGATCTGGACATATTTATTGCTATATATTTGAACCAAACGATACCTCTAAAATTTTGTTCGGAAAACTCGGTTATTCTAACATCCGAGAGTTCAAACCATGTGCAATATCCACCTATAAGAAAAACATTATCTCACAAAAATATGAAATCGAACGCATTGATAAAAATGACATTTCTGATGTAGTGAATCTTATCAACAGTTATTATACCGGGCGTGCACACTTCGTACCATACACTCCCAAAAGCTTTGAATCTTATGTGAACGGAATTCCAGCATACGGATTAGAGAATCTTTGGGTGGCAAAGGATGAGGGTAACATTGTGGCATGCGCCGGCTTATGGGATTGTTCATTACTGGGGGAGATATGTTATACCAAAGAACCGCTTGTATGGAAGGTTATGAGAGGAGCGTTTGGATTTTTAAGTTTATTCGGCAAAATGCCCAAGATACCTGCAGAAGGAGAGTATTTTAAGATGCATTATGTAGCTGATCATGCATTCGAACCAGAAAGTCCCGATGCAATGTCAAACCTTATTGGACATTTCAATAACATGTTAGTTGATGCCGGAAATGATTTCTTGGTCCCCGTTCTGGATCCAAATGACCCCCTATTTGAAGTAATCAAAAAATTCAAACCACAGGTTGATAGTTGGTATGTATTTGCCAAAGCAATCGAAAAAGAGCTACCAGATTTCAGCCCATTTTATATTGACGTCAGAGATCTGATTCTCTGATCTGCCAAGAGGCGGATAGCTTTAAAATATGACAGGGTGAATCTTTCCAGACGAGACCAAAGAAAATCACAACAGTGTCCTCTGACATGAGAAATCAGGCGCTTATTCTTACAAAGTGCCGATTCAATTATTTTTATAGACGTTCTTTCGATGCCCTACCTTGAGAACAAGTATTCGAAGCATGTCATCCTGTACATCAAAAATGACACGATAATCACCAACGCGTAATCGAAAATAAGGGTCTCCTACTATTTTTGTCACGTCAAAATGATATGGATCATCACCAAGTTGCGATACTTTTTTAAAAATTCGTTTTGC
This sequence comes from Methanosarcinaceae archaeon, assembly GCA_016935475.1. Taxonomy (GTDB): domain Archaea; phylum Halobacteriota; class Methanosarcinia; order Methanosarcinales; family Methanosarcinaceae; genus JAFGQV01. Next base: position 2,797 of record JAFGQV010000122.1, on the reverse strand, counting down.
AACGGTTCTATCCAGTTTTTTAAGCTCCTTTGCTGCTGATTCTGACCAGATTATCTGAAATTTCATCAGAATCCCATTTCTTTAGCAAGGTTTTCATGTGTGATGTATTTGCCGCTCTCGATCTCTTTTATTGCGGATTCGATCTCTTTTTTTGTTTCCATGTTGAGTTCCTGAACGTCCTCAATGAGCCGCTCCAGAACATCGTTATATGTCTCCCTTTCAAAGAGTTTCATTTGCGTTAATGTCGATTTGACATCTTCTTTTATCTGGATTGTTGTAACCATGATAGTACTTTTTTCTTTCAACATATTTACAGGTTACTATAGTCCTCTATAAGATAGTATAGAGCATTCTTTTTGTGAGATATGGCAGCACCTGAATAGAACACGGAGATTGAGCAAAACGGTATACTCAGGATAAACAACTTTGACAAACGCCACAGATTTGACATCTGCCCGAATACATAAATTATATAGGTAGTCGGAAGTAACTATACAATGATATGATTCAATTTGAACAGGAACTGATTGATTTTTTCAGTAAGCAGGACAGTGTTAGCCTTGCGTATTTGTTCGGATCGACTGCGAGAGGAGAGGCACATAAGTTGAGCGATACCGATATCGCTGTTATGCTGGATGAAAGCTTATCTAAAAAAGATGCGCTTGGTTTGGAATTGAACCTTATCAGCGAGCTAACTGGCATACTAAAGACAAACAATGTCGATCTGGTAGTGATGAAAAATGCGCCGCTGCTCCTGAACTACAATATCATAAGAAACGGCAGGATCTTAAAATCCGATGAATCGAAGCGTGTGGAATTCGAGAATAAGATATTGTCTATGTATCTGGATGAGCAGTACTACATAAAGCGACATACAGACGAAACCCTGCGAAGGATTGCTCGGAGTGGCTTTGCATGAGTGATGAGATTGCCTCCAAACTGGAACTCCTTGAGGAATATGTAGCAATTTTAAGAGAATACCAGCAATACGATGTAGAAGACATTATGAGTGATCATACATTGAGAGGGGCAGTAGAGCGTTACATAGAGGTTGCACTGGAATGTATGATCGATATCGGTGAGATGATAATTTCCAGAGAAAAACTGAATCGTCCTGACACATACAGAGACATTTTTCTTGCGCTTGGCGAACACGGTGTCCTGCCCGAAGATTTCGCAAATAAATTAGCCCCTGCTGCTGGATTTAGAAATGTCCTTGTACATATGTACGCAAAGATCGATGTGGAAAAACTCCATTATTATCTGGAGAATAATTTAGAAGATATCGAAGGGTTTGGTAAATACATAGCACAGTATCTGATCAAACCGTAAAGTTTCCTGTAATCGAAGCCAGCACCAAATACCCGTATCCCGAAGAAGATTGCTGAATCAGGACGATGGATTGTGGAGAAAGCTTGAGGTTGATTTTGTTTTCGAACTTTGGACGAATGTCGAAAAGATTATAAAAGTTAGGGGTTGTTGACTATTGGAAAATAATTCCTAAATTTATAGAGTGTGTGAAGGCCACCTATAACCCACCAAGTTGTCATCATGTCTCTGTATAAAATGGATTGGATGTACCTTGATTTAAATGAGGATTTAAGTGATGGATGACAAGAACAAGCTAAAATTATTAAGCTGTTTGGAAGTATTTGGGGTTTTCTTGTTTGTCTTAGTGAGTATAATAGGTTTAGGATGGTATATTCCGCACTTAAATAACGAAATCTCAATTCAAGAACAAAATATTTTACATAACAAAGGTGAATTGGATCGAATTTATAGAATAGAATTTATGCAGAGATTTAGTTATAGTGATCTTTCCGATATTACCAATCTTTACTTCTTCCTTCTAAATGATGATTTAAATAATGATACTGCTTCATTTATTGTAGAAATGATTGAAAAACGAAAATTAGCTGAATATCAAACGCTTGTTTTTCTTGCTAGTGGATATCAAGGAAATATAACCTCGTTTGATTATCTAAAAGAATTGGACAAAGAACAATTGGATGAAATGCTTTCTGAATTAAATTATTTAAATGGACAGAAAAAATTAGATTTAGAATTTTTATTAACTCAAGAGACTAATGCAAAGATGGAAATCGAGGAAAAGCGTGATTTTTGTTTAATTATTATTTTAATCCTCCAAACCGTTTCTTTTATCATGACAAATTCAGTAGAGATTTATTCTCATGCGAAGATAATAAAAGGTGTGAATAGAGCGAATAATGATACCTCACTCCCCTCACAAAAACCGCCAAAAACCTAATGCTTAAATACCATCTAACCTTTTTTCCATTACTTTGAGGCAATAAATAGATTCATCTTTATTCACAGATCAGTATTCAACTGCGCGGGTTCGCTGCGATATATTTAAATAAATATTACATTAAGAAAGGTGCCATATCACCTTTTATTCATGGAGACTGCTCATAATGACATTACAGGAAATTACCAGTAAATACAACGCTAATGAAATAGAGAAAAAGATACAGGCGTTCTGGGAGGAGACCGATGCCTACGCAAAGGTACGCGAACACCGAAAAGGTGGCAAGAAATTCTTTTTTGTTGACGGTCCTCCGTACACAACAGGACGTATCCACCTCGGTACCGCATGGAACAAGGTTATAAAAGACTCCATCCTGCGCTACCACTCCATGAACCAACGCCATATAATGGAACGTGCCGGATGGGACATGCACGGTCTGCCCATCGAGGTTAAGGTCGAGGAACTTCTCGGGTTCAAATCAAAGAAGGACATCGAAACCTACGGTGTTGGCAGATTCATCGAAAAATG
>JAFGQV010000121.1 GCA_016935475.1 Methanosarcinaceae archaeon | reverse complement strand
TTTCTTCTGTACTTTTCTTGCCAATCAATTCCTCCAATTATCAGTATTGTGTAATGTGTTTATCATAATAAGGAAACAGAATCCATCAATCTATAATGGCTGTTTATACTCGCATATCCCTATATAAATAAATCGGTCAGATCGGATGTAACCCTTGTTATCATTATCGGACATCCCTATAAGAACCGTATCCCTTTCGGCAGTTCTCCCACACGTTCCCTTATCTCATCAGGCCAGTTCTCAGGGTCCAGACCCTTCTGGGCAAGGAATACCGATGACCAGCGTTCAAGTCCCACACCTGAACATCCTGACCACAAATCCTCACCTGACTGGCACTTCACATTGAAGCCCGAGGGATACTTGTTGCCATTGACGCTGACATTCTGGAATTCCAGCCATTCTCCCTCTTCCCCACGGTACGGAAGGGGCGCCTCATAATCGATGGTGCCGATGTCACTTTCCTTTGAAAGCCCGGTCAGACCCTCCTGCGCCATGAACCACGGGGTAACCCATGCCTTACGCCACTCAAGTTCAAGGATATCGTTAAAGATATGCATATACCTCTCCTGCAGTTCCTTTGAATGGGCCACCACCTGCTCAGGCGAACCCGCCCAGACGATCTCGACCCTGTGGAACTCGTCCACTCGCTCCATTCCATGGATGCCCCCGCTCTCGTACCTGTGGGACGTGCCTGAGCGATCGAACACCTTTAACGGGAACTCATCCGTGGGGATCGTCTCACCCTGCAGGTATACCCAGAACGGCGGGCACTGTGCATAGCACATTCCACCGATTGGGTCTCCGATCTTCTCCTTGATCATGGCGGTGGGCACCTCAAGCGTCACCTTGTAATGATCGATAACATCTTCCCAGTATTCAGGGTCCCTTGTCTTAGGAGGGCAGACATAATATATCTCAGGATACACGCCTTTTGCGTGCCCTGATTTTTGCCAGACTTCCCAGGGAACCAGCTTTGGGAAGATCATCTCCCTGTACCCGAGAGGATCAAGAAGTTCATCGATCACGATCTTCTCGAATACCCTGAACAATCTGGTGGATTGCGGACCATGTATCCACTGCCCGCGGCTTGCGCCCCGTTTGAGCCACCCCTGCTTCTGCATCTCTTTTGTGGGATCTTCTGAAAACCTGTGGACCTTTTTCTCGCTTTCCCACAGGAGGCTCCAGTGTTCTGCCTTTCCGCCATAGGTCTGGGCAGCGATCTTATCTTCCATCAATGTCAGTATCCTGTCAGGCACCCGGTTTTCCAGTTCAGCCTCGCCAACATCCAGTGTAAGGGTGATCACACCATCCCCGTAATCCATGCTGCTGACATAAGGTATCTTAAGTTCACCAAGCGGCTTTTCCGAGGGCAGCTTGATAACAAATGACATCACATCTATTCCGCGGATACCGACATGAAATTCCTTTCCAAGTTTTGCAGCAAGAGGTTTCCTGAGCCTGAGCAATGCATCGTGGACTCGCACATGCTTTCCTGACTCGATGGTAAGATTGATCCTGTCTTCTTCAAGACCCCACTCAACAATGCGTGCACCCTGCCCTTCCGGCGCACCCTTTGTGAGTATGCCCTGATTCGCCTCATCAAAATAAGCACCAATGATATCCTTTGCCCCGGATGCATCGGTACTTGTCTTGAACGATCCTTTTAACCTGAACTGTAATTCCATGTGTGATTCCTCATTGATAAGTCTAAATTTCTAACCTACTATTATAACGTTTGATACCAGCAAAGCAATTCTTATCCTACAGATGAAACAATGTCCTCTGCTATCTTTGCATTCATCAGGTAATCGTCCACGGTCGCGATCAGGGACGTTATTTTTTCAGTCGAGAAATGAGTGACCGTACTATCCTCGCGAACTTCGGTTTGCATGCTTAACAGGTTATCAGGTGACAGCGCCAGAACTACCTTTTCTGCGATCTCTGGTGCCTCCAGACTCCTGAATTCGATAGTACCTCGTATTTTCATCAATTACGACTTCCTGACCGGTCCCAATTGTTCACCGATAATGTTATCCACAATACTTATAAATTCCTCTGCACGTCCTTTCGGTATCGATGCACCGGAAGCGATGTTATGCCCGCCGCCCATACCTCCCACAGCATTTGCACCTTCTCGCAGCGCATAAGAGAGATCAAGCCCCTTTGCAATAAGTGCACGGGTTCCGCGCGCTGACACTTTTACAACATCCTCTACTTCATTTACCGCAATGAACGGCAGGTCAGGGTGGATATATCTGACCACCGTGCTTGCAATGATCCCTGTGGAACTCATGTCCTTTGTGTTCAGGTACCATAGATTATTACCCTGCCGGATCATCCCTTCGGCTTTCTTGATATCCGATATAACGGACTTCTGGTAATCAATAGAAAGTGCACGTATCTCATCCACAACCGAGGGATCCTTCATGCACAGCGAAAGTGCAAGTCCACTCTTGTCAAGTTTCCCACATGTGTTCAGTATCGCAACAAGATCATATACATTCGTAACAAGTTCGCGATCCAGAAGATACACATCTCCTATGGCAGCATCCACTGCTTCGGGACTTGCATGCTTTGTAAGTTTCAGCGCGATGGCAGATGTCAGTTTTTTCAGGTCATCCGGAGGCATTCTGTTAACTTCACCGTGGATGCCAAGAATATCAAGGAATTCCTCTATCTTTGAGCGGTTACCGGTTATATCAAGATACGGCTCGGGTGTGTATTCCAGAACATCCGAAATGTCCCCATCACCGATCTTCAATCCCTTTTTAATAGAGACCACACCTGCATGAACGGCTTCATCCAGTATGAATTTGTTTGCAGCCTCGAACAACTGTTTATCTCCTACCGCACCTGCAACAGCAAGTCCTGCAAGATCAACGTTTTCCTTTCCCATTTCCCTTGCAACCATGTAGGTAGCGCCAGAGGCGGAGAGGTGTATTGCCCCGTCGATGCCGGCATCGTGTGGATTCAGCGCAACCTTTGCAGGTGATTCACCCACAGGCTGGTGGTGATCGATGATAACCACATCAGACACCACATTTGCGATCAGCTCACCCTGCCCGCTTCCCATGTCGCAGAATATCACAAGATCACCATCGGATATGCTATTGTTAACCATTTCCACAACGGACCCGTCAAGCCGGCTAACAATGGTTGCATGGAAGGAAATACCATTTCTCTTAAGTGCCTGGCAGATGATCGCAGCAGATGTTATGCCATCAGCATCGTTGTGTGAGATCACGCGCACATGGCGGTATTCAGCAATAATTCCGGCTGCTATTTTTGCAATTTCTGACAGTTTCTTAATTTCTTCGTTCAATCATACCACCCGGCAAAAACAATATGCTTATTTGACCTCATTATCTCACCACTTCCCCGGGTTTTGTTGAGCTACCACTTTCCATCACGGTCCCGACATTGATACTGGTATTGATCGCTGTATGCACATCATCGCCCATGATAACTCCAAGTTTCCTGCGTCCGGAATCGATACGTTTTCCCTTTATCATTACCTTAATGTTCTTCCCGTCATGGCGCAGGTTCGCGACCTTTGTACCGGCACCGAAATTGCAACCCTGCCCGATCACACTGTCACCCACATAGCTCAGGTGCCCGATGTGGGTACCATCCATTACGATACTGTTCTTGACCTCAACCGCATTCCCGATACGCACGCCGTTTCCTATGGACGTTGAAGGACGTATGAAACAGTTCGGTCCGATATCGCAGTTCCTGCCGATCAAAACCGGACCAATGATATAAGCACCGTTCCTGATAAGGGTTCCCTCACCAGCAATAACCTCGCCGATCAGTGTCGCGTTCGGCTCCACTACTGCCTCGCAGTCTCCTTTGAGGGAATAGAGCAACATTGAATTTGCATCCAGCAGATCCCATGGGCGCCCAACATCGATCCATTCATGTTCAAGTATCTCATATCCCACATCTGCTCCACTTTCGATCATCATCTGGAGGGAATCGGTTATCTCATACTCATTTCTTACCGATAAGGTCGTTCTCTCTATGAACCCGAAGATCGACTCATTGAAAAGGTAGATACCTGCATTAGCAAGATTGGTGGGCGGTACATCCGGCTTTTCGACAATTCTTAAGACCTTCTTACCTTCAGTTTCTATGACACCGAATTCAGACGGATTATCAACTTCCTTTACAGTGATCACCGCATCCTCACGTCTTTCAGTGAGCGTTTTCAGATGACAGGAACTGATGAGCACATCACCGTTCAATATAATAAAACGCCCACTAACGTGATTGAGTGCACATCCGATAGCATGGGCAGTGCCAAGTTGTTCTGATTGGTGCACATACGTTATTTTAACTCCCCATGCGGAACCATTTCCGAAGTGCTCTTTTATTGAATCTTCAAAGTATCCTGTGATAAAAACAAATTCCCTGATACCCGCTTCAACTGCCGAATTCAGGATATGCTCAAGGATCGGTTTGTTGGCAATTGGCAGCATCACCTTCGGACGTGCCGATGTCAGGGGACGCATCCGGGTGCCTTCACCAGCGGCAAGGATCACGGCTTTCATTGCAGGAACTCCTTAACGATCTTTTCAGCCATCATATAGAGTTCGTCCACACCTTCCCGCGCCTCTGCGGTTATTCGTATCTTTGGCTCGGTTCCTGATGGCCGCACAAGCACCCATCCATTCTCCATCCCAACGCGAACACCGTCAATATCGCTAACCGTACCAAGTGGAACAAGTCTGGATTTGACCGCATCCATCACCCGGGATTTTTTCATATCATCGCATACGACAGTTCCCCGTTTTGTCGGATACTTCGGCAGTTCCCTGCGAAGCACACCAAGTGCATTATCCTGTACGATCTCAACAAGCCGTGCAGCCGCATATATCCCATCCGGACAATAGGATATCCGTGGAAATATCCAGCTTCCCGAAGGCTCCCCTCCAAAAGCAGCAGAGGACCGTTTTATCTCCTCGGCAACATAGACATCACCAACTCTTGTACGTATGACCCTGGAATCCGGCAGCGCATCATCAACGATCATTGAGGTATCCACAGGAGCTACTAAAGTTGTACCGGGTTTACACTCGTACCTGGCAAATATAGCAAGCATTTCATCGCCGGAGACAAAATCACCATTCTCGTCCACAGCCATCATCCGGTCGGCATCACCGTCATGTGCAATTCCCAGGTCCGCCTCAAATTCCCTGACAGCCTTTTTAAGCATCCAGAGATTTGCATCATTGGGTTCAGGATTGCGGGACGGAAAATGTCCATCCGTCTGTGCGTTGAGTGTGATGACCTCACATCCCATTTCACGCAGTACATAGGGAGTAATGGTTCCACCGGCACCGCAGCCACAGTCGATTACAACGCGAATTGAAGCAGGTTTGACATTGCGTAATATCATGTCGGAATGTTCACGCACAGCATTGCTGTCCTCTGTGATCTTTCCGATCCTGTCCCAGTCTATGTGAATAAATTTCCCGGCATCAATATCTGATTCTATTTCCTCCTGCTGCAAAGAATCAAACGCCATGCCATCAGGGTTCCATAATTTGATACCCACATACTCGGCAGGGTTGTGGGATGCCGTCACCATCACACCGCAGCCAAAATCCCGAGAAGCATATGCAAGTGTGGGGGTTGTCACAAGCCCGATACGTTCAACGTCACATCCGGCAGAGACCATGCCTGATATAAGTGCATGTTCGATCATCTCAGCAGCTACACGCGGGTCCCTGCCAATAACAGCACTTTTATTTTTCCTGCCAACTGCAAGCCCGACCTTAAGCGCAAGATCAACTGTTACATCCCTGTTCGTAATACCCCTGATCCCTGAAGAACCGAATAATTTCATGTAACCCTCCTATTAAAAAATCATTCAACTGTCACACTCTTTGCAAGATTGCGTGGTTTATCGACGGGACAACCACGTGCAAGTGCCGTGTAATATGCAAGCAGTTGCAAAACAACAGAGGACAGGATCGGTGAGAGCAGTTCGTGGGATGGTGGTATCCTCAATACCACATCCGCATATTTTTCAATCTCGGTATCGTCCTCATCAGCCACTGCAATAACAACAGCACCTCTTGCCTTGACTTCCTTAATGTTACTGAGCATCTTATCGTAGGTATGTCCTTTCGTCGCAATCGCAACGATTGGAGTGCCATCGTTAATCAGTGCCAGTGGACCATGTTTCAGTTCGCCGGCAGCATAACCCTCTGCATGGATATATGATATCTCCTTGAGTTTAAGTGCACCTTCCAGTGCTACAGGATAATTCAGGTGTCTTCCAATAAAGAAATAGTCATTTGAATCTGCAAACTGGAGGGCACATTCCTGTATCAGGTCTTTTTTGTTCAGTATCATCTGGATCTGTCCCGGGATCCGTTTGAGGGCTATAATAAGGTTTTTTGCATCATCCACATTTACCCCACCGCGGGCTCTTCCAAAACGAAGGGCTAGCAGGTAAAGTGTTATCATCTGGGCAGTGAAGGTCTTTGTGGCAGCAACGCCGATCTCCGGACCCGCCCGGGTGTACAGGACACTGTCGGTTTCCCGTGTAATGGTGCTGCCAACAACATTCGTGATCGCCATTGCACGGCATCCATAGGATTTTGCACCTCTTACAGCTGCCAGTGTGTCTGCGGTCTCACCGGATTGCGTGATGGCAATTGTGAGCACCTCCCCGCACATCACCGGATAGCCGTACCTGAACTCAGAACCAGTATCAACATCTGTGTGGATCCCTGCCAGCTGCTCAAACAGGTATTTGCCGAGCAAACCGGCGTTCCATGATGTGCCGCATGCGATGATCTCGATTCTGGTAAGGTGCTGGATCTGTTCATTACTCAGGTTCAATTCATCCAGATTGACAGAACCTTCCATCTCAGAGACCTTGCCGGAAAAAGTATCATGCACAGAGGTTGCCTGTTCATGGATCTCCTTTAACATGTAATGCTGGTATCCGGCCTTTTCGGCGGCTTCAATATCCCATTCAATTGTTGTGGAATGTTTGGTGATAGGGGTGCCATCAATACCAAAGAACTCAGCACCTTCGTTACGGACCAATGCGATCTCCATATCATCAACGAACATCACGCTCTTTGTGTGTTTCAAAAATGCTGTCACGTCCGATGCCGCAAATATCTCACCATTGCCAAGTCCAAGAACAAGGGGACTATCCTTTCGTGCCACAACAAGCAGTCCAGGTTCATTTCTGCATACCGCAGCAATTGCATACGAACCTTCAAGTTCCTTCAGGGTCATTCGAAATGCGGTCAGGATATCACATTTTTTGGATTCACTGCTGACCTCTCCGTAGAGATGCCAGTGCAGAAGGTGTACAATAACCTCGGTATCCGTTTCGGACTTGAAATCATATCCTGCCTGGATCAATTTTTCCTTGAGTTCCAGATAGTTCTCAATGATGCCGTTATGCACAACCGCAATGTCTCCGGACAGGTGTGGATGGGCATTTGTAGTATTTGGCTGTCCATGTGTTGCCCATCTGGTATGCCCGATGCCAATATTGCCTTTGATCTCACCGGGAAGTATGGATTCAAGGTCTGCGATCATTCCTGCATTCTTATAAGTTGTAAGTGAACTGTTCAGGACTGTGATACCGGCTGAATCATATCCACGGTATTCCAGCTTTTTCAAGGAATCAATCAATATCGGTGCAGCAGGATTCCTGCCGACATATCCAACAATTCCGCACATCTTATATCCCTTTTTTAGATTACAATCGAATTGCGTGGCAATTCCTGTGAAACAACATTCTTTGACCCAATACGGCAGTTTGTGGCTATCATGTTACCAGCTTTGACAAGAACCATGTGATCGATCGTATTGTCGTCTCCAATTACTGTACCAAGTTTATCCACGTGATGCAGTTTCCCTTTCATTCCTATCTCAAGGTTCTCTTTTTGTTCGGTAACAAAATATGGTCCGATCGTATTATTGCTGCCGATCACCGTGTTTGAAATATACCCGTGTGGACCGATCCTGGATTCGTTCATTATGATGCTGTTCTGAACATGCGTAAATGGTCCGATGTTTACATTATTTCCGATACTCGTGGACGACAGGATAACTGTATTGGGACCGATCTCACAGTTCTCGCCTATCACCACAGGCCCTACGATATAGCAACCTGACCTGATGGTTGAGTTCTTTCCAACTGTTACACTTCCCACCAGTACTGCATTATTTTCAATAGCGCCTTTAAGGGTTGATTTTTCACATTGTTCCAGTGCAATGGAATTTGCTTTTAGAAGGTCCCATGCATGTATCGCATCCAGCCATTTGTGTCGCGTTGGCACCATCGTGACATTCAGACCATCATCGATCATTGTCTGTAGCGTATCGGTTATTGCATATTCACCGATATCGGATATCGGCGTCTGTTCAATTCTTTCAAATATTTCTGGTTTGAATATGTAGATGCCTGTATTTACAAGATGGCTTATATCCATTCGAGTTTTTTCCACTATCGTCTTTACCCTGTTACCTTCTGCCACGACAACACCGTATCCTGTAGCCTTTTCCATCTTGAAGGTCAGAAGAGTTGCATCACCGCCTCGCTTGTCCAGCAGGTTCGAAATTGTCCGGGGTTCGATAATATTGTCACCGTTCACAACCAGAAACTCGCCTTCATCGGGTTCGATAAATCTGGCTGCCTGCTTGATAGCATGCGCAGTTCCAAGCTGTGACCTCTGTTCTATATATTGAATACTAACTCCAAAATTGATCCCATCCTCAAAAAAGTCCATTATGCGTTCTTTTTCATACCCGACGATCAGTATGATATCCTTGATCCCGTTTTCTGAAAGTGAATGTATAACATGTTCCAGAATCGGTTTATTTGCAACCGGAAGCATGACCTTTGAGCGCGTAAATGTCAGGGGTCTGCATCGTAACCCTTCGCCTGCTGCAAGAATTACTGCTTTCATGGAATATAGTGGTCTTTTTAACAATTTATAACTTACCTTTCAATGATTGTTTTTTTGGATAGGAATCAGAAACCCGGGAATACCAGGAATAACCTGCTATTATAACTTTGTACTCAAAAAGAAACCAAATTCATGATAGAATATTTAGTAAATCAAAAAAAGAAGATTGGTCGGGTTGATGAGACATCAACACCGATCTTTATTGGTTACCTGTACCAGAAATTATCTGGTAATAAGCATTTCTGCGGTTTCTGGTTTGTATTTCCATTCCTTTGGTAACA
>JAFGQV010000120.1 GCA_016935475.1 Methanosarcinaceae archaeon | reverse complement strand
GGACCGACGGTAAGACCACCGTACTCTGCGGTGTTGGATACCGAATACCACATCTTTTCAAGCCCGCCTTCGTGTATCAGGTCAACTATGAGCTTTAATTCGTGCAGCGTCTCAAAATATGCCATCTCGGGCTGGTATCCAGCCTCCACCAGAACCTCGAAGGATGTTTTGATCAGTGATGCCACGCCACCGCAGAGGTCCACCTGCTCACCGAAAAGGTCGGTTTCTGTCTCCTCGCGGAAGGTAGTTTCGATTACACCGGCCCTGGTGCACCCCACACCCTTTGCGTGTGCAAGAGCCATATCATGCGCATTTCCAGTGGCATCCTGGAAGATCGCAATAAGACCGGGCACCCCCGCTCCGTCCTTGTATGTTCTTCTCACAAGGTGTCCCGGGCTCTTTGGAGCAACCATATAGACATCGATGTCTTTTGATGGCACGATCTGGTTGTAGTGAATATTGAACCCATGCGAGAATACCAGGGCATTTCCTGCTTCAAGTCCGGGCTCTATCTCTGCATAGAATACTTTTGACTGGATCTCGTCCGGCAACAGTATCTGGATAACATCCGCAGCTTTTGCAGCTTCTGCAACGGTCATTACCTTAAGACCGTCCTTTTCTGCCTGTGCCCAGCGTGAACTGCCCTTTCTAAGACCCACTATAACATTCAAGCCGGAGTCGTGAAGGTTCTGTGCCTGTGCATGTCCCTGACTTCCATACCCCATCACTGCTATTGTCTTATCTTTCAATGCACCGATATCGGCGTCTTTATCATAATACATCTGTACCATCTATATACCTCCTAAAATTAATCATATTCGATAAATACGAATTGCTGGCCCTTAAACGCTCTTTGCGCCCCGGGTCATTGCAATCTTACCTGTCCTCACCATTTCCTTGATCCCGAAGGGGCGCAGAAGCTGTTCCATTGCCCTGATCTTCTCATCATCACCTGTGACCTCTATGGTCATGGATTTGGAAGCAACATCCACGATCCTTGCCCTGAAAATGTCCACTATCTGGATGATCTCGGAGCGTGTGTTCGCGTCCGCAGCGACCTTGATGAGTGACAGCTCCCTCTCAATGGCTTCATCCGCCTTGATGTCTGTTACCCTGATGACATCAATTAACTTATTAAGCTGCTTTGTGACCTGCTCAAGCACATGGTCATCGCCACGCACAACGATTGTCATCCGGGATATTGCAGGGTCTTCCGTGACCCCTACTGCCAGACTGTCAATGTTATAGCCACGTCTCGAAAAAAGTCCGGAGACCCTTGAAAGTACACCGGCCCTATTTTCAACCAGAACTGCAAGTGTGTGTTTCATTATGTCCCCTCCAGATCCATTATCTCATTGATCGCAGCACCTGCGGGTACCATGGGCGATACATTCTCCTCGGGATCCACTATGAAATCAATGACCGTTGGTCTTCCTGATGCGATGGCTTCCTCGATCACCGGACGTACCTCTGACGGCTTCTCAGCCCGGAGTCCAAGTGCACCATAGGCTTCAGCAAGCTTTACGAAATCCACACTACCCTTGATGGTTGTGAAGGAATACCGATGCTCAAAGAACAATTCCTGCCACTGCCTCACCATCCCTAGGTAGCCGTTGTTAAAGATCGCAACAATGACCGGGATATCATTTTCAACAACCGTCGCCAGTTCCTGCGAACTCATCTGGAACGAACCGTCCCCTGCGATATCGAAAACGACCTTATCAGGCCTGCCCAGTTTCGCACCGATGGCAGCCGGGAATCCGTAACCCATTGTTCCGAGTCCACCGGATGTAATGAACGTACGTGGTTCCTTGAACTTGAAATATTGTGCAGCCCACATCTGGTGCTGTCCCACTTCCGTAACGATTATTGCATCCCCGCATGCCTCGCATATCTGCTCGACGATGTACTGTGGTTTTATGATGTCGTCACTCTTGATGTAGTGAAGGGGATATTCTTTCTTCCACTGTTTTATTTTATCCAGCCACGCTTCAGACTTGCATTTCTTTGAATATTTTACAAGGGATTCCAGAACCCACTTTGCATCCCCGACTATAGGGGTGTCTACACGCACGTTCTTTGATATCTCTGCCGGATCGATGTCAATATGGATGACCCGTGCATTCGGTGCAAAGGATGCGACCTTACCCGTCACCCTGTCATCAAACCGTACACCAACAGCGATCAATAGATCGGATTCCTGGATCGCATAGTTCGCATACTTGGTGCCGTGCATCCCGGGCATGCCAAGGAATAGCGGATGGTCTGCGGGAAATGCACCCATTCCTGTAAGTGTTGTGGTAACGGGTGCCATGATCGTTTCGGCAAGCTTGAGCAGCTCGCCGCTTGCATTGGAATTGATGATCCCTCCACCTGCATAGATAACAGGGTTCGTTGATCTTGCAATTTCTGCCGCTGCCCGCTTGACCTGTTGAATGTTGCCTTTCACAGTGGGTTTGTATCCACGGAGCTCCACACTTTCAGGGTAGGAAAAATCGAGCTCGTCCGTGGTAATATCCTTTGGAAGGTCGATGAGGACCGGTCCCTGTCTGCCGGTTGATGCAATATGGAAAGCCTCTTTGATGATTCGTGGCAGTTCTTTTGCATCCTGTACAAGGTAGTTGTGTTTTGTGATAGGGAGCGTGATACCTGTGATGTCGGCTTCCTGAAAAGCATCATTGCCAAGCAGGAAACTGGGTACCTGCCCTGTTAACGCCACCATGGGAACAGAATCCATATACGCGTTTGCAATACCCGTAACAAGGTTGGTGGCGCCGGGACCTGACGTTGCAATGCACACGCCGGTCTTGCCGGTTGCACGCGCATATCCATCTGCCGCATGTGCTGCTGCCTGTTCATGGCGCACAAGTATATGGCGTATATCAGCATCGTACAGTTCATCGTATATCGGGAGCAGGACTCCGCCGGGATAACCAAATATGGTGTCTACTTCTTCTTTATAGAGACACTCAATAAGAGCCCGCGCACCTGTCATTTTTTCTGTTGGTCGGCTCATACTCTATCTCTCTTTATTTATAGTCAGTAATTACTTTTTGATACTCAAATATTTCAGTTAAGTCTGTTGCTAGAATGGTCTGTATTCAACATTCCACTGATGGTCCTATATCAGGTGGTTGATCCCATTCAGGACGGCTTCAACGGATGCCATTATTATATCGGTACGTGCACCCCTTGCCGTGACGATCTTACCGTCCTTTGATAGTTTTACCAGAACCTCCACCAGTGCATCCGTACCGCCTGTGATCGCATCTACATGATACTCTTCTAACCGGATATCTCCCACCCCGGCCACTGCCTTTCGAATAGCGCTTATTGCAGCATCCACGGGTCCGTCGCCAATTCCAGCTTCAACAACTTCTTTGCCACCCACATTCAGTTTTATTGATGCGGTAGGTGTTACTTTGTTGCCGGATACCACTGTGAACTCTTCCAGCTTTACCTTTGACTCGCGGTAAATATCCAGTACTGCTTCTGCAATCGTCTGCAGGTCCGCATCGGTTACATGTTTTCCATGGTCACCGAGTTCTTTTATCCTGTCCAGGATCTCATCAAGCTGTGAATCATCCACATCCAGACCCAGTTCTTTCAGTGCCAGTGTTACTGAGCTCTTGCCAGCGTGTTTTCCGAGCATGATCTTTCGTTCGCGTCCGATCACTTCAGGCCCTATGGGTTCGTATGTCGAAGTGTCTGCAAGTAACCCGTGGACATGGATGCCAGCCTCGTGTGTGAATGCATTGCCACCGACGAGTGATTTGTTCGCAGCAACGGCTATACCGGTTAAACGGCTTACGAGTCTGGAGGTCTTGTATATTTCTTCAAGTTTAATGCCTGTATCATACTGATAAAGCCATTCGAGGATCATGACCATTTCTTCCAGTGAAGCGTTGCCTGATCGTTCACCAATACCGTTGATCGTTGCATGTGCCTCTACTGCACCGGCTGCAAGTGCGGCAATGGTGTTGGAAACCGCAAGTCCGAAATCGTCATGGCAGTGCACGCTCACCGGTGCTTTTAGCGCAGATGAGAGTTCCCTGAATATCCCGGTTGTTTTTTCCGGGACCAGCATGCCCACGGTATCGCAGTAGCATATCCTGTCAGCACCGGCGTCTATTCCATCTGAGTACAGCGATTTTAAAAAGGTAAGGTCTGCACGGGATGCGTCCTCGCCACTGAGTTCCACTATAAGACCGTGGTCTTTTGCATATTCCGTAATATCCACTGCCATCTGGCGGACGGTTTCTCTGTCTTTCTTAAGTCTGGCAGTGATATGCAGATCAGATACCGGTGCGACCAGATGGATGGAATCTACGTTGCATTCAAGTGCAAAATCCACATCCTGCTTCATGATGCGGCAGTAACTGCATATTTCAGCATTGAGCCCTTCGGCAGATATTGCACGGATGGATTCTCGCTCGCCTTTGGATGTGATGGCGGAACCCGCTTCAATGATGTCTACCCCCAGTTCATCCAGCTTCCGTGCGATCCAGAGTTTCTCTTCAGTTGTAAGCGCTACGCCCGGCGTCTGTTCGCCGTCCCTCAACGTTGTGTCGAGAAAACAAATATTTTCGAATAATATAATCCCTCATTTAAGTTTTTTTGCCGAACTTTACATTGATACCTGTGTTGATGCGTTTCATAATAGGAACAAGCACTTTATAACATGTTTTTTTACCTATTATGGAGAGGCTATCAAACACGGTTCATTGACTCAGCATTCCAGATATACACCCACATGATATAGGTTTTGTGGTTGTTGAGATGATCAGCGACATCTAAGAAATGTGTGATGCCAACTTCTTAAAACAGACAATCAAATAATGGAAAACTTTGTGCATTTTGTATCTTTGTTTGATACTTTGTTAAAATAATTTTTGTTATAAAAAAGAATTAGAAATGTATTTATAAGTATGGTTAACTTTTTTTATACAACTACAATAGATGTTCATAAAAATTGTGTAGGGGGTTATCTTGAATGACAGCAGGTAATTTAATCTATCTTGGAATAACTTTCGTTGTCTTGATAATGACCACGGGTACCGCAGCAGCAGATACTATCGAGGTTCCCGGTGTGTATGGTCCTACCATACAGGATGCCATTGATAATGCAGACGATGGGGATACGATCCTTGTTTATCCCGGCACCTATACAGAAAATGTGGATGTGAACAAGGAGTTAACCATCATATCTGAATCCGGGAATCCGGATGATACCATTGTTCGGGCAGCTGACCCGAACGATCATGTATTCAATGTGACCGCCAATAATGTGGTCATCAGCGGTTTTTGTATAAAAGATGCTACATCGGGTTCAACCGCCGGAATATATCTGAAAGGCACCCACGACAACATGATCAGTAACAACAGATTATCGAACAACGATTATGGCATACAACTCTGCAAATCCAGCTACAACACTCTCATGGATAACACTGCATCCGACAACTACATCGGGATCGGTATGTGGGAATCCAGCTATAATGACCTGAACAATAACATAGCGAACTCCAACAACTGGAACGGAATCGGTCTATCGCATTCAAACTATAATACCCTGAGCGATAACACCGCGAACTCGAACATCCAGAACGGTATCGACATATCAGATTCCAGTTACAACACACTGAACAATAACATACTGAGTTATAACCACGGGGACGGAGCTGTTCTGTGCTATTCAAGCAAAAACACACTGACCAATAACGCAGTAAATTCGAACAACTGGAACGGGATAATTCTGTTCTATTCCAGCAACAATACGCTGAACAACAACGAAGTAAATTCGAACAACTGGAACGGCATACTTTTGTGTTATTCAAGCAACTACAACGAACTGGGCAATAACGCAGTGACATCAAACAGCGATTACGGCATCTGCTTGTGGTCAGCTAACAACAACATCTTCTACAACAACTACTTCAACAACACAGAAAACATTGGATCTTACGGCACAAATACCGGAAACATCTGGAACATCAACTAAAAAACAGGCACGACGATTGTTGGTGGCCCATGTCTTGGCTGGAACTTCCGGGCAAATCCCGGTGGTAAGGGTTCCAGCCAGATTTTTCAAGTTATGTGGGATTGGTCATGATCCCACATCCTCAAAAACCAGAATATATGACCATTTCACAGGTATTAAAAATACCGGTGGGCACTTTCGACCGCTTTTGCGATCAGGTCCGCGCATGCCTTCAGGTCCGCGAGGCTTAAGACCTCAACCGGCGAGTGTATATACCGCGTTGCAACGCTGATGACACTTGAAGGTACGCCTTCGCGAGTTAGGTGTATGGCTGTTGCGTCTGTTGTGCCGCCGTCCCCCACATCCATCTGGTACGGAATGTTATTCGCTTCTGCGGTTTCCTTTAACCATTTTACTACGGTTGGGGAAGCCATCAGGCCGCGTCCGGCTCCATCCACGATAGTGATCACTGCACCTTTGTTGATCTCAAGGGCAGAATCCTTTTTCTCGATGCCGGGGTGGTCGCCGGGTATGGTGACATCTGTGGCAAGAGCAACATCCGGATTCAGTCCGAATGCAGAGGTACGCGCACCCTTAAGACCCACTTCTTCCTGCACCGTGCCAACTGCATGGACCGTGGCCTTGATATCCATTTTAGATATCTGTCTCATGGCTTCGATGAGCATTACAACACCTGCACGGTTGTCAAATGCCTTGCCTGTGAGCATCCCGTTGGCAAGAGGTGTGAACGTCCTGTCGATCGAGATTGGCAGACCAACCTCTAACCCCATCTTTTCAGCGTCTTCCTTGTTCTTTGCACCAACATCGATGAACATATCCTCAGCCTTGACCGGATTTTTCTTATCCTCTTCTTTCATGACATGAGGGGGTTTGGAACCTATGACACCTGTTATGGGACCGTTCTTGCTGTGCACAATGACGCGCTGGCTGTGCAGGGTCTGGTCAAACCAGCCGCCGATCTTAACAAAACGTAAGAATCCGTTGTCATCGATGTATTTTATCATCAGTCCTATTTCATCCATGTGGGCAGCCAGCATAATGGTTGGACCTGTGCCTTTTTTGGTTGCGACAAGGTTTCCCATCCTGTCGGTCGTAACCTCATCAACATACGGTTTGATCTCTTCTTCCATCAATGTCCTGATGCTGTTCTCATAACCCGATATTCCGTGAGCATTAGATAGCGTTTCAAGCAGTTCTTGTAATTGTTCCATTGTCATCATCTTCTGATCAAGAATAATGGTGTATTGTGTTTTTCGGATAAAAGGTTTGAGTGTGGACCATGGAAAACTAGGTAATACGAACCACTTACAAAATTTTTACCAGGGGCGAACGAAAGTAAAAACCGATCAGCAATATGAAAAACAATCCTCATCGCAGCAAATGGTGAATTGATCAGCCGTTAAGCTAATCAGTCCAGCAAATCCAGGATCCTTATTGCCAGATGTGCCGCATTCGCACCGTTGTCGATCCCGACACAGGCAACTGGCACACCGGGGGGCATCTGGGCAATGGAAAGCAGTGCATCGATACCACCCACTTTTGCACTGACAGGAACACCTATTACGGGTCTTTTGGTCCTTGATGCTATAACACCCGGCAGGGCGGCAGAGAGACCGGCAATGGCTATGAACACTTTGGAATCACAGGATTTCAGGTATTCGTCCAGTATATCGGGATTGCGGTGTGCAGAGATCACCTCTACCTCAAAGGAATATTTGCTTTTTTCAAGCACGATCACCGCACGATTGGCGATTGAACGATCTGATTCCGAACCCATTATCACTGAAATGTCTGGCATCGTTTGCTCCTTATGGAAGATTCCCTTCACCGCTCAATTCGTGCTGGCGTTCTATATTCATCTTGATCAGGATCTTAAATATTTCTTTTAAAGCACCACTATCAAGATTATGTTCAGTGGCTACATTTACTGCACGGTTTAAGACTATCTGGTTCTGGGATTCGTCATTGATGGCTTTGTCCTCATGTTTCTTTGATTCCAGTACCTTTTCTGCCAGATT
>JAFGQV010000119.1 GCA_016935475.1 Methanosarcinaceae archaeon | reverse complement strand
TGATCCATGATGATATCATGGACAAGGATGACATTCGCAGGGGACTGGTTGCAGTCCATGTGAAATGGGGTGAAGCAGGTGCAATTCTTGCGGGTGATACGCTGTACTCCAAAGCGTTCGAGATCCTTGCGGGTATTGAGAATGAGCCAGATCGTATCGTTAAGTGTATCGACATTTTGTCCAGAACATGTACGGAAATTTGTGAAGGACAGTGGCTGGATATCGATTTTGAGGTGCGTGATGGTGTTACGGAAGATGAGTACCTTGAGATGGTGGAGAAAAAGACATCTGTTCTCTATGCTGCATCGGCAAAGATGGGTGCACTGCTTGGCGGTGCCTCCGATGAGATCGCGGACGCATTATTTGAATTTGGCCGTTTGATAGGTATTGGTTTCCAGATATACGATGATGTGCTTGATATGGTCACACCGGAAGAGGTGCTCGGGAAGGTTCGAGGAAGCGATCTGGTGGAAGGGAAAAAAACACTCATTGCTATCAATGCATTAGAGCAGGGTGTTAAGCTGGATATCTTTGGGAACGGCAGTGCTGCAAAAGAAGAGATCGATGATGCAGTCAAAGTGCTTAATGATTCAGGTTCGATCGATTATGCAAGGAACCTTGCAATATCGTATATTGAACAGGGAAAAGCGCAACTGGACGTCCTGCCCGATTCAGAAGCAAAGGAGATACTGCTGGCAATTGCCGATTATATGATAGAGCGGACGTACTGATCGTCCATACAAGAAAATCCTCCCCCTGGTCGGATTTACTTGGAGTATATATTTTTACAAAATATATGCAATAAAAAATAGCACTGCGGTAAGATACCGCAGTCATTTGTTCTTTTTAATTTTGATCCTGTTTTTCCAGCACAGCCTGTGCCGCGGCCAGTCTTGCTATGGGCACACGGAATGGGGAACAGCTGACATAATCAAGCCCTATCTTATGGCCGAATTTGATCGATTCAGGGTCACCACCGTGCTCGCCACATATTCCGATCTTCAGGTTCGGACGCACAGAGCGACCTTTCTTAATGCCTATCTTGATCAATTCCCCGACGCCTTCCTGGTCAAGCACTGCGAAAGGATCCTTGTCCAGAACGCCATGTTCCACATAGAATGGCAGGAACTTGCCCGCATCATCCCTGCTGAACCCAAAGGTCGTCTGGGTCAGGTCGTTGGTCCCGAATGAGAAGAAATCGGCTTCCTTCGCGATCTGGTCTGCTGTGATCGCTGCTCTTGGCAGTTCGATCATGGTGCCTACAAGGTAGTCTAATTTAATGTTCTTTCGTTCCATCACCGATTCGGCTACCCGGATCAGGTTCTTCTTTACGATCTCAAGCTCTTTCACGTGACCCACAAGAGGGATCATGATCTCAGGTACAATGCTCATTCCCTCTGCAGTGAGTTCGCATGCAGCCTCAATGATCGCCTGGACCTGCATCTCATATATCTCAGGATAGGTGATCCCAAGGCGGCATCCCCTGTGACCGAGCATTGGGTTGATCTCATGAAGCATTTCCACCCGTTCGATCACTTTCTTCACCTGATCGATCTCTTTTTTGGAACCTCCACTGGATTCAAGTTCCCTGACCTTTTCAAGCAATTCATCATGGTTTGGCAGGAATTCGTGAAGGGGTGGGTCAAGCAACCGGATAGTGACCGGGTATCCCTCCATTGCGCGGAATATTCCCAGAAAATCATCCTTTTGCATTGGAAGAAGTTTTAATAATGCTTCCTTGCGTGAATATTCATCCTCCACAAGGATCATCTCACGGACAGCAGGAATCCTGTCCTCGCCGAAGAACATATGTTCGGTCCTGCAAAGTCCGATCCCCTCAGCACCAAAGTCCCGTGCCACTGCCGCATCATGAGGAGTATCAGCATTTGTCCTCACACCAAGCTTCCTGACCTCATCCGCCCATTCAAGTATTGTTCTTAGTTCACTGCTAACGCCTGCTGTTATGAGTTCAACTTCCCCGATAATCACCTTGCCCTCGGTACCGTCAATGGTGATATAGTCACCCTCCTTGACGGTATATCCACTGGCAGTGAAAACACCTTTTTTCATATCAATGCTGATATCACCGCAACCTGCCACACAGGGTTTCCCCATTCCTCTGGCAACAACCGCTGCATGTGATGTCATGCCACCGCGGACCGTGAGAATCCCCTCGGCTGCATCCATCCCGCCAATGTCCTCAGGAGATGTTTCAGTGCGCACAAGTATTGTCTTCTCCCCCTCTTTTGCCTTCTCTTCAGCATCCTCTGCCAAAAACACGACCTTTCCAACGGCTGCTCCGGGTGAAGCAGGAAGACCGGATGCGATCACTTCTAATGATGCATTGGGATCTATCATGGGATGTAATAGCTGGTCAATCTGATTTGGCTCTATACGCATCAGGGCTGTCTTCTTATCGATCAGTTTCTCATTCACCATATCAACGGCAATCTTGACCGCCGCAGCCGCAGTTCGTTTGCCAGTCCTTGTCTGGAGCATGTAGAGTTTTCCTTCCTCAATGGTGAATTCAATATCCTGCATCTCTGCAAAGTGGTGCTCCAGTTTCTGGTATATCTCTACTAATTGACCATAGATCACAGGCATATTATCTTTCAGGGTCTCTATGGGCTGAGGTGTCCTTATGCCAGCTACCACGTCCTCACCCTGAGCATTGAAAAGGTATTCACCAAAGAAGCGTTTTTCGCCAGTTCCCGGGTCTCTGGTAAATGCAACGCCTGTCCCGGACGTTTCACCCATGTTCCCATATACCATGGTCTGGACATTCACTGCAGTTCCCCAATCACCTGGGATATTGTTAAGGCGTCGGTATGTAATAGCTCGCTGGTTGTTCCATGAACTGAAAACGGCTTCAATTGACATTCGAAGCTGCTGCATCGGGTCCTGCGGGAAATCCTTGCCGCTTTTTTTCTTGATCAGGACCTTGAACTTGGCAACCAGGTCCTTGAGGGCATCGACATCAAGTTCAGTGTCAAGTTTGACACCCAATTCTTTTTTCTTGGCACCAATGATGGATTCGAAGTTCTCATATTCTATCCCAAGCACCACATCTCCAAACATGGTAAGGAACCTTCGGTAACTGTCATACACAAACCGTTCGTTTCCGGTTTTGTGTGCAATTCCAACTGCTGATATGTCATTTAGACCCAGGTTCAGGACCGTATCCATCATGCCTGGCATGGAAACACGAGCTCCTGAACGGACCGATAAAAGTAGGGGGTTTTCAGGGTCGCCAAATTTCTTATCGTTGACCTTTTCAAGTTTTGTGATTGCTTCGTCCACCTGCTTCAGCAAACCTTCGGGATACTGATCGTCTTTGAGGTACAATAAGCAGACCTCAGTTGTTATTGTAAATCCTGGTGGCACGGGAATGTCCATGTTAGCCATCTCTGCAAGGTTTGAACCTTTACCTCCAAGCAGATTTTTCATGCTACGATTGCCTTCAGTTTCTTTGTTTCCAAAAAAGTATACGAATTTCTTATCTGGCACCAAATGACCTCCTGGTACAAAATCTAATTACTGATAAAGCTAATAAATATTGATAGTATTTGTTGATGCCAAAAGGTCTTATTTCATATTTAAAGTTGTGGTTTCACTGCCTTCATTATTGGTACTAAATTGGTTCTAGATATATTTTTATGAGGATAATTTTGATATATTATACTCTTGCGAAAGCTATATATACAACGTAATCTGTCTATATATACTTTGGAATTAATTAATTTTTAATTAAAATGAGGGCGATATGAAACGACTTGGAACAGTAATGCACCTATCTGAGCGCAGAAAACTGATTGTTCGTGGGGATGAGATTGGGTCTATTAAGGACTTACCCCGGATCAATTCAGTTGTTGTGGACAAAGCAGTGACACAAATTGGGAAAGTAACCAATATAATCGGACCTGTAAGTCATCCATACATTTCCGTAAAGATCTTCAATGGAATATCTGATTCTGAATTGCGCAGTTATATTAATGAAAGGGTATATGTCCAGTGACCCAAAAGACAATTTGATTCCAGGGTTAAGTGTCTGTGAGTCGATTATAGCGTTATTATTTTATGATTAATTGATAAATT
>JAFGQV010000013.1 GCA_016935475.1 Methanosarcinaceae archaeon | reverse complement strand
GGTGAGTTCGCCCGCGAGTTCGTGCTTGAGGGACAGACCAATCATCCGGTCCTGACCGCAATGGAGCGTCAGGAGAAAGAACATCCTGTAGAGGTCGTGGGAAGGAAGCTCAGGGCCATGATGCCGTGGCTTAATAGCGAACTCAATGAAGAATAAGGCTTAAATTCAAGATCGATCTTCGTGTTTTCGTGGACTGGTATTCTCCGGGAACACGAAGAGGCTATTTGGGAGGTATGGTATTGCCAGGGGTTATTGACACTATCCTATCAAGGCGAAGTGTTCGTACATTTACGAACGGACATGTTGCAAAGACGCATATCAATACGATCCTGGATGCTGGCAGGTGGGCACCTTCAGGATTGAACAACCAGCCATGGCGCTATATTGTGGTGCAGGACCGCGATACCATCGAAGAGATCGCCTGTTGCACCCGTTACAGTAATGTGGTGCAGGGTGCCCGGTTCCTGATCGCGGTGTTTCTGGACAGGGATGCGGTTTATAATTATGTGAAGGACGTTCAGGCAGTTGGTGCTTCTATCCAGAACATGCTGCTTGCATGCTGTGACCTCGGACTTGGTGCCGTCTGGCTCGGTGAGATACTGAACCGGAAAGAAAAAGTGAACCAGATCCTGAATGCTCCTGATGCATTTGAACTGATGGCAGTGCTTGCAATAGGAAATCCCGCGGATGAAGAGCGTACATCCACACGCAAAGCTGTTCGGGAGGTTGCATTCAATGAAAAGTTTGGTGTAAATTGGGTGGAAAGAGACGAAGAGCTTAGATAGGAGGTATAGGAGGTAATTCAGGGATTTTGCTTGAGTGGGTATAGAAAAGAGAACGTTTCAAGCACATTGTACTCTTCGTCTCTATGCGAACAATGGACGCAATTATATATAAGCCCTTTGCTTAAAATCTCTGTGAAATAATATTTTTAATCTGATGGCTGCTGCAGTGTATTTCACCAGCCAATCAAAAAATTTGCAGCGTTATCCTGCCTTCTTCCCCGTATCGGCTATCCGGACAGGCTGACATTCCAATTTTAACATCTTTAAGGCACTGTAAAACAATAAAATCACCTGATTCTGATTTATTCCCATCTATCTGTATCATACCATTATCCAGTATGTTTACGTCAAAAAAGAGGTTAATAGTGTCAGGCAATAAATCCACAGTTACTTCGAGTGCACTTGAAAGCAGTTCACGGC
This sequence comes from Methanosarcinaceae archaeon, assembly GCA_016935475.1. Classification (GTDB taxonomy): domain Archaea; phylum Halobacteriota; class Methanosarcinia; order Methanosarcinales; family Methanosarcinaceae; genus JAFGQV01. The sequence continues at coordinate 1,395 of JAFGQV010000013.1, read as the reverse complement.
AGCCATCCCGCCCCAGTGTCTCTGCCCGGCATCCGGGCAATGATATATCGATCATGGACCCGGTGTTCATGGATTCGATGATAAAATAGGTTTCATTGTTCCGCCCGTATATCCCGTCGCCCTCGTAAAGGCGCAGGCTCATGTTATTGTCCCTTGTAAGTGCGGCGCTGAAATTCAGGAACGTAATGGTGCAAGCCTGCTGTCCCGATGTGGTGATCTTTAGCTTCTGGTTAGCCCTCAGGCTAATGGTCTGTGATTCTGCAAAATTGATGATCATTTCATTGTTTTACTTTGATGTCTTTACCCTTGAACTTTGTGCGCATTTTCGGTTAACACAGGACTCAAGGGCATCCTTTCCCTGTTCTTTTACGCGGATGAGATGCCATCCGCACCTCTCGCACAGCCTGTCAAGTACGGTAAGCCTGCCGGTCTTTGGTACGGATTCGGTGTGACCGCAACGGTTGGTACAGCCGAGGAAACGCGTATTTTTCGTTGTTATCAAGAACATCTTTCCGCCACAGTTTGGACACGCTCCGATAACCTCCGGGGGAAAACACTCCTTCTGGAGTTCACAGTTGAAGCAGGGACCGACACCTATTGCCCAGTGATATTTGTTCCCGACCTTAACGACCCCGACACCACCTTTTTTGCACTCACGGCTCCGCACCAAGGTCAGGGCACCTGCCTTTGGGAGCGGGTATGTATTCCTGCACTGCGGGTATCCTGTGCAGCCAACAAATCGCCCTTTATCCGTGGTTATTATCCTGAGGACCCGTCCGCATTCCGGGCATTTCCCTACAAAGTTCTTCTTATCAACTGATACAGCTTCATCCTGAATCGTGCCTGCAAGCCTGGATACCAGTTCATTCCTGTTTGCAGAAAGCTGGGAATACATTTCCTTTATCAGTTGTGTTCCGTCTTCAAGTGCCGTCTCAAAGGGCTTTTTCCCATCCTCCACTTCCTGGATCAATGTTTCTATGCGGGCACGGATGTCCGGTCTGACAAGGATCGGGACAGAACCGTAAAGTGCGTCCATGAGTGCAAAACCAGTATCAAGGATCGAGATCGACTTGCCCTTAGTCTCAAAATAGCCTCGTTTTTTATTGGTACCGATATGCGATGGTGCTGTTGCTTTGGTACCGATGCCGTGCTTGTCCATCAGTGTCAAAAGTTCGGCTTCGGTTAACTTTTTTGGAGGAGCTGTTCTGGACTTTGTGTTTGTTAACTTCTTAATGTCTGCGTTCTCGCCCACTTCTATACGCGGCAGCAGCTTATCGTTCTTTGTTTCGAAGGGATACACCCACATCCATCCTACATCTTTTTGCACAGACCCGCTTGAATCAAATATCTCGTCTTTGACCGATATCTCAAGATGGGTCTTTTCAAATACCGCTG
>JAFGQV010000118.1 GCA_016935475.1 Methanosarcinaceae archaeon | reverse complement strand
TTAATGTAGTTTTCAAAGGACTGTTAGATATTGCGTGTTTCATGTTATGCTGGAAAAAGCTGTAAGAGGAGTTTTGAAATGGGTTCAGAGATTACTTAACGATTTCTTTGCCCCCTCCTCACATTTTCCAGACGAAGTTAAATCTACATTTCCCACTCTTCCAACTCTTATATATAACTCTTAATCAATTATATTTGTACAATGCCAAAGCCCATGATAATCCATGACCCTGTCCACAAAACGGTTATCCTAAGCGAACTGGAACGGATGCTGATCAATACGGAGCAGGTCCAGCGCCTTAGAAAGATACAGCAACTTGGACTTGCGGATGTGGTCTATCCAGGTGCCAACCACACTCGTTTTGAACACAGTATCGGAACCATGCAGACAGCGTCGCTGATGGCGAAGACCCTCGGTCTCGGGCAGGAAGATGTGCAAAAGGTGAGGATCGCCGGGCTCCTGCATGATGTGGGGCATTCAGCACTTTCCCATGCAGTTGAAGGGGTGCTCACACGAAACCCTGGTATGCAGCCGAAGGTCAATGGTAAGCGTTTCGTAAAACATGAAGCTTTTACAAAGGATATTGTATCAAATTCATTTTCCGGCGATGCCATTATAGAAAGGCATGTGTCAGAAGAGTTCGGTGTTGATGCACACGAATTCTTTGATGAGATCGCAAAAATTGCAACCGGTGACGCCCAGTCGATCAGAAAACCTTACCTTGCACAGATCATCTCAGGGGATATCGATGCCGACAGGATCGATTTTTTGCTTCGCGATTCATACCACACCGGTGTGTCGCTTGGACTTATCGATGTTGACCAGATCATGCAGAGCCTGACCATAAAGAACAACCATCTGGTCCTCGGGACGCCTGAAGGTTCTGCTTATGGTGAAGATATGGTGCTGACAGCTGCGGAATCCATGCTCATTGCACGTGCTCACCATTATACTGCGATAATACATCATCCAAAGACGCAGGCTGCACGGGTCATGCTGCTCTATGCACTGGAAGACGCACTGTCCCGGCTCAAGGGTAGAGAAGGGGATGAGGCTGTCACCGGGAAGATCATCGATTTCTTCACGGTCTACAACGACAATGATCTTCTGGGTTTCATCAAAGAGAATGGAAGCCCGGAGTCAAATGACTTGATCAGGGACATACGGGACGGAAAGGTATACGCTCCTGTGGCACGGTTTAACCAGAAGACGCTTTCCCCGATGTCAAGAATGGCACTGTCCACCATTGCGCGTTATGGTGTCGCAAGGAAGAAATTTGAGACCGATCTTGCAAAAGAGTTAGGTGATGTCCTGGTGGACCTGAGTGTTGCAACCGGTGTCCCGAAAAGCACGAGGGTTGTGATCGGAAATGAGGAGAGCTTCTTCTATGACGAATCTGCACTTGCCAACGGGCTTGTACGTGCCATCTCACGCCAGATGTCGCTTACCGCATTTGCAAATCCGGATGTTGTTATGGACTCGGATGTCGATGCCGTGGAGTTGCAGATGCGTTTGAAGGTCGATGAAATGTCCCCAAGGCTGCTTCATTACATACGGGAAAATCAATATTTTCCAATCGAAGGGCTGATCCTTTTGCTCTACGGCGTGCACAGTCTCTTTGAGAAGGAGGGGGATGGCGTTGTTTCCATCCCGCGTATCAGGAACATTACCTGGGTGTACAGGACCGTGGAGACCTTTGGCAGGGACGTGAAGCTGAAAAACCTTTTTGATTACCACTTCCATACAAGATACGGGTTCCAGTACAGCGACAGTGTGTTCGAGAACATACAGATACTTGTAGCCATGGGAATAGTGGATGAGGACCTGCGGTATTATGAGAAGGATGGAAGGTTCAGGCAGCGATACGAATATGTCCTGACAGCCGATGGTGTGGATTATGCCCGCCCACTTGTGGATTCATACAGACGTGAGTTCGGGGCGCTAAAGGATTATCTGGTGATGAACAAACATTCGATACCAAGGGATATTGTTTCTATCCAGGCTTCAAGATACTACAGGAAAAAACAGACGGCAGGTGCTAAATAAATGAGATTGGGTGATGTGGTTCTGCTAAAGACCATGCATAAGGGCAAGATGAGGGAATTCGTCGCGACGGTGTCTGATGAGAAATTCCACAACGATTTCGGGATCATAGAGCTGGGCGAACTTCTGGAAAAGGAAGCCGGAGACACCGTACTTTCACACATGGGTCAGGAGTTCGTCATCCAGAAACCGCGCATGCCGGATTTCTTCAGTCATGCAAAGCGTACAGGTGCACCGATCATGCCAAAGGATGTCGGCATGATACTCGCATACACCGGGCTTAATAAGGAGGATTTTGTCCTTGACGCAGGCACTGGTTCCGGTATCCTTGCCATGTACCTGGGTTCCATTGCAAAACGTGTTGTGACCTACGAGATAAAGGAGGACTTTGCTGCTGTGGCACAGGAGAATGTAAAGCGTGCAGGTCTTGGCAATGTAGAGGTTCGCTGCGGGAATATCGTGGACGAGATATCCGGTCTTGACGAGAAGTTCGATGTGGTCACACTGGATACCATGGATACAAAGGATGTCATCCCGAATGTCAGGAACGTCCTGAACCCCGGCGGGTTCCTTGCCACCTATTCCCCCTTTTTCGAGCAAACAAAGGACATCCGAACAGCGATAGCTAAAGCCGGTTTCATGGAGGTCACAACAATAGAATGCATGGAGCGTGCAATATCGTTCACGGATCGGGGAACGCGACCTGCAACCGCGCGCGTCGGGCATACGGGATTTATTACGATCGCAAGGGTTTGATTTTGTGGGTGGGGGAAATGGGAACTTCACGGACCCAGATGTTCAACCCCTCATTTCAGTTCAGTCTCTCCTTCGCTGGAATATGAATGCCAGAGCCAAAATTGCCACCACCGGCAGGGCAATTGTTGGGAATTCGGGGACCTGGGTATTAGGTGGATTAACAACTCCATTATCATCCTCAATTGAATCTGGTTCCCTTGTTTCATCAACTGTTCCATCGCCATCATAATCCAAATCCATAGAACATTCTGAATTTTCTGAATTAAACTCAATTTTTCCAACGGTATATGGTGTAACAGGCACATCTTCGTAGAAAACTGTTCTATCGCCTTCGCAAATAGTTAAACTAAATGATGATTCATCATTGTTGGATCCTGCATCAGAAGATGATGCAGTTGCCGGATCGTAGCCGTATATTCTAACAGTTGCTCCGTCCATTCTATCTGGTATGAAGACTGTTTTATAATGATCGAATGTATATACCAAAGAACCTTCAATCTCTTCTACTATTGTACCGTCTTTAGAATAACCTGCTTGTTCACCATATTCGTTTTCGATCAAAAGGTATATTGGACAAGCACCTACACCACCAGAACATGGAATGCCTGCTTCATTTCCTCCTCTTATCCATCCTTCTAACATATCCACATAAAATTCAAACACATTTGCGCATGAAATTCCAGTGTCAATTATATTTTTGAATGTAGAGAAGAAACTGTATGCTTTAATCAGGCTTCCTGCATCTTCATCAAGAGATATTATACTTGCAGAGTATGTTGCAACATTCTTGAAAAAACCAACATAATCTCTATTTCTTAAGTCGTCTGCCAAATCATGAAAAAGAATACCACCATCAAAAGTTAAACTGATTGCATCTTTTACGTGCTCCGCAGTTTTAAGATGCTGCGTCTGAATGGGACTCCCCACACATATCAAAATGCTATTTACCATGCAATTATAAAAGTCGTCATCACTATGAAGCACCTGAGGGATGTCCTTTTCGAGATAATTGTTTTCTGAATTCCCATCTTGAATATCCATTGTTACTTTTAAGGATTCGGCCAAGTAAGGGATATTGAAGATAAAGCCTTCGTATGTAACTGATTTTTCATCACCCGGATTCAAATTCCCGATATCACTAGAAAAAACTTTCCATTCATTTATAGCACTACCGTAAATCAAGTTGTTTCTATCGATAGCCTGAATGTCAAAGACTGCGTGGTTCCCAAAACTGGTATATTGCGAATCACCAATATTTTTAAGGGTAACTCTTATTTCTACAGTTTCTCCAGCAACAATAACTGATGGATTCCAGCTAATATCTTCGACAATAATATCTGAATCCATATTTTGCTGCTTTTGCATCAATTTTTGTTGAGATAGGGATAGAATATCCGAGGTGTCACTTTCAAATCCCAGTGCCCAAAAACCTATTCCTTCAAGGTTTTTCTTAGACAAAACATAATCGATTTTGTTGCCAAGGGATATATCGTCATCGTACCAACACTGGTACCAATATCCGTCTGAGAAATATCGATACCATGGAGTGCTAAGATAATGTTCGGCTCTTAAAGATTCATAGAAATATTCACCGGATTCCGGATGATACGATTCTGCCTCCTTCATTGTCCTATCATCTACTCCTATGATTTCACCTGTTATGCTCGTAGCAAGTAATGTACCTGCATTTTCATCAGGACCATCACACCTCCACTCATAACCATAAGTCGGCAACCCAAGGATGACCCTGTCTTCCGGATAATACTCAGTTAATTCATCCAAAGACCTAATTATACTTTCTTGAGGAGATACTGGACCTGTATTGTAGGATCCTTTCCAGTGATAGTCATAACCCATTAATATAGCAGAATCCGAGTAATCTATTAATCTCGTATTTTTATAAATCGTCTCCATTGTTGGTGCAACACAAAATGATAGATGAGAATTGCAATTAGACTCTTTCATTTTTTGGTTCAATTCTTTTAAGAAGAGTTCCATATATTGTTTAAAATCCTCTCTTTTATCAAGAGGAATTATTTTTTCATCATCCAAACCTTCAAAGTCAATGCATATTCCATCAGCTTGCTTGTTGACCATACAATTAGCTAGTTCTGAAGTTATAGCATCTCTATTAACATTCAATATGCTATTGTACTTTTCGAATGTTGCTTGTTCTAAACCAATCAACAGTACAACTTTTACATCGTTCTCATGAGCTTGTGAAAGGATGTAGGGATAGACAGTATCGTTAAATCTGGAATAATCCAATGTGCCATCAACATCAGGTTCAATTCCAGCATAAGCTACATGAGTGAGAGAAGACCAATCAGGTTGATATCCCTTGTATTCACCTGTATTGTCAACCCAATAAGGCCAAAAGCCAAATACTATTTTGGAACTTTTGCCTTCACCAGCCAACTCCCCCGCAATCGTCCCGGCAGCATCATACCTCTCCTGCTCGGTAGTATCTTCCCACATCCAGTGGACGTAGAAGGAGAACTTCTTGTCCTGGTTTATGGGCTGGGTGGTTGGGGATTCAGCAGGCTCAGAGGAACCGCCGGATTCAGGTGCAGCATCATAGTACCAGCACCAGTCAATGAGTCCGGCTGAGTAGTAAACAGGATAAGAGGGATCATTATGAGATAGACGACCTCCCCAGAGTGCATCATTTGCCTGATCACATTCAATCCATTCCCAGTCCTCTTCCTGTTCAGCTTTTGGCTCAACTATTAAACAAGTATAATGGTCATTTACATCTTTGTAGAATTGATAGGGATGTGAGAAAGAGATGCTTGAAAAATGTGCATTAGATGTGGGACCAGCAGTTAGTATCTCTCTGACTTCACCTGCAAAATCAACAGTATCCGTTTTTTCAACTTCTGGACTGAGGCATATTCCAATGACGTCATTAATCTCAGGTGACAAATACCAGTTAAATGCCAAAGAGTATGTTTCTTCCATTTGACAAGTTGTATAAGGAGTTACTTTTGCATTACCATTCGGATAAATTTCCCATATTGTTTTCCCGACGACATAACCAAAATCATTAGTGAATTCAATAACGATATTTTCTTCTGTTGACTCGATTATTTCCCATGAATAAGTTCCACCATATACACTGCCTTTTGCTACACCACCATTTGCAAATGGTTTATCAAGAACTGACCAACTTCCAAATGCACTTCCCTTGTATTCTAATGACGTATCTTCAAATCCAATATCCTCGTCATAAGTTCCATCGCCATCGTGGTCAACCCAGAGTTCTCTTGCAAAACCGCCGTTTGCAAGGTGGTATTTGATCCTGTCTGTTGTTACTATGACACCGTCATCAACAGGAGTTACTGAAATGGGCGTGATTCTATCTGACCAAGTCAATCGCAGTTTATTTGAAGGATCTCCATCTGCATAGACATTATGAACTATACAAGGGTAAACCCCACCCCACTTAATTGTTTCATAGGCTTCGAATTTCCATAAACCATATTTTCCATTTGTCTGTATAGTTGGATTGAAATCGCCATGGACTGAAACCTGGCCATGAACATCTGTTCCTTGAGGAGCAGACCATACTTCATTTCCTTCGGGGTCGAAAATCTTAATGTAACCATTTATTCCTCCATTGTTGGGATCTACATAAAAATTGAAATTGAATTCATCGGTTCCTTCAGGTACTATAATATTTGCCCACCAGATGGGAGTCTGGGGAATAATTTCCGTATTAGGATTTGCAGCGAAACCATGGTTTTGGGGATCAGCACTCAAATATTCTGCGTTTTCAATATGTAAGTTATAGAATGCACAATAAACATATCCGGATGGTGGAGTTACTATTGTATCGGGTTTAGAGATTACAATTTTCCATTCGCCATATTTCTCATTTGTTAAAATGTATCTTATCCAATCTTCCTGTTCAAAAAGAATTATTGAGGTATCAATAACCAAATTTCCTTCTGGATCATAAACCTCTATCCTAATTGCATTTTCGTAATATTTCCACCTTGTGTCCCATTCCGGATCATCCCTAAAACCATACCATGGAGTATGGATTGTAATATGAGGTCATCAAATTAGAATTTCAGCTTAAAAACCCATTCTTTTTTTAACTAACCTCTCTACGTTTTTTTTTGGGGGGGCGGTAGTTA
>JAFGQV010000117.1 GCA_016935475.1 Methanosarcinaceae archaeon | reverse complement strand
GATATTGAAACACTTGTAGAGTACGGTGGATTTACCAAAAAATATGTGGACGGCTTTTCCCTTTCCACAGGCGGAGGGGCATTAAAGGAAGGGGAAGCACTGGGGATCGTGGGTCCGAACGGGATCGGCAAATCGACGTTTGTAAAGATACTGGCAGGGGAGGTGGAGCCAGACGAAGGTGAACTTGACCTTAACGTCAAGATCTCATACAAGCCACAGTACATCAAAGCCGACGTGGCTGTGCGTGTACAGGATTTCCTGCGCGGGATATCGCGCAAATTCGATACCAGTTACTACCAGGTAGAGATCGCAAAACCGCTGCAGATCGAGAAACTCTATGATAACATATTAACCGAACTGAGTGGTGGAGAATTGCAAAGAGTGGCCATTGCAGCGTGTTTGAGCAATGATGCTGACCTGTATATACTTGATGAGCCCAGTGCACATCTGGATGTTGAGCAGCGTTCCCTTGTTACGAAAACTATCAAGCGTTTTGCGGAGAACAACAAAAAAACAGCTATGGTTGTTGACCATGACATCTATCTTATCGACATGCTCAGCGAGCGTTTGATCGTGTTTGAAGGTGAACCTGCGGTACATGGTGAAGCACACGGACCTTTCACAATGCAGGGAGGCATGAACAAGTTCCTGGCAAACCTTGGTATCTCCTTCAGGAGAGATGAGGAAACCGGACGCCCGAGGGTTAATAAACTGGATTCGCGTCTTGATAGGGAGCAGAAAGCGAAGGGTGAGTATTACTATACTGCGGTAGAATGAAATAAGCTCATTCTTTCGGTTCTTTATTTTTCATTTTTAGGTCCTGCCATAACGAAGAGATGACCCAACGTTATTCAAACCTGAACCTGGATATGGCAACACCAAAAAATACAATAGCCATAGACAGCAGTACCCCAACTTCTTTTAAGATCCCGCCCATTCCAAGATCGAAATACAGCAGGTCATAGAAACCGTCCATTGCCCATGCCGTGATGGTAAGATGAGCCAGGTCCTGCATGAACTGGGGTTCAATGAACAGTGGCCACCAGGAGCCTCCGATGGCAGACATTGTCAGCACCAGAAGGGATGAGACCGAATCTGCCTGGTCCTTAGTGGTCACCAATACGGCTACCAGCATCCCCAGCCCGGTGGCAGCCAGTGTGATCGCGGATATCAGGACGACCATAGCTATCATATCGCTGCCAAGGTTCAGGTCAAAGGCAAACTTCCCAAACAGTATCAGGACCGTAAGCTGTATAAATCCCCTGAAGAACGTGCTTGCGACCTTACCCCCTATGATCTCAGCTCTCCTTAAAGGGGCGATTACTAGGCGCCTTAATGTCCCGGATTCCTGTTCTTTTAAAAGGCTGACCGACCCTACCTGAACAGTTGTGAAAAGCAAAAACATAACCGCAAATCCGGGCACATACTGGGTGAAGGGTGAGAACTCACCCAGTGTTGTGGAAGTGGTTTCAGTGGTCACCCCCACAGGCTGAGGTTCAGCGAACTGGCTTGCCACCTCAACGATCCGGAACTTCTGTTCATCATCAAACGCAGGAACGCCGTATGTAGCCACTGTCTTGACTGCTACCACATTGGTTGATAGCCGGCTGGCATAACCTTCCACTATCTTTTCAACGATGGTGTTCTGGGATTCTTCGGTGGGGTCAGATACGATCAATAGTTCGCTGTTCTGCCCTATCATTATGTTTCCTGTGAAATCCCTTGGAATGATGACCAGCCTGCCGTATTCCTGGTTCTTGACCCTGTCCCTGGCTGCGAATTCATTGGATTCCATATCAACATCCAGTATATCGATGTCTTCCAGAAACTCGATGAATTCCCTGGAAATATCTCCGTTATCCAGGTCCACTACCAGTAGATCGATCCTGATGTCCTGCGCAAACTCACCACCCAGTGCCAGCCCTGCCACCGATATGATGAGCATTGGCAAAAGGAACATCAAAAAAATAGCATTACGGTCCCGCGTAACGATCTTAAGGTCCTTTTCAGCAATTATATGGAACTTCATGTCTTACCCCCTCAGCCTGGTACCTGTCAGGTGCAGGAACAGGGTTTCAAGATCAGGTTCCTTTATCTGGACAGACTCCACCTTTGTGCCTGAAGATATCAGCGTGTCAATTATACCTGCCAGTAATCCCCGACCATGAAGCAGCTGGATGGTCATCATGCCATTGTCTGTGGACACTTTCTGGACGTTATCGATCTGCCGGATAGCTTCCACGGATCCCGGTGGTATCTCTTTTGCCGCCACATGGATGATATCGCTCTCGCCCACCTGCTTGAGAAGACCATCCAGTGTGTCCAGTGCAATGAGCTTTCCCTTGTCCACTATCGCAATTCGGTGGCATAGTTTCTCTGCATCTTCCATCTGGTGGGTGGTCAGGAGCACGGTCATCCCTTCTCTGTTTAGGTTCTCGATGGTATCATATATCCGCTTACGGCTCTGCGGGTCCACACCCGTGGATGGCTCATCCAGGAACAGTATCCTCGGATCATGCAGCAATGCCACTGCAATGTTGATCCTCCTCTTCATGCCGCCTGAATAACCTTCCAGCTTATGGTCTGCCCGGTCCGTAAGACCCACCATGTCCAGAAGTGTTCCTATCCGATCCTTCAATCCTTTTCCGGACAGACCGTATATCCTCCCGTAGAATGTCAGGTTCTCCCTGGCTGTTAATGTCGGGTAGAGGCTGATCTCCTGAGGGACGACCCCGATAATCTTTTTGATGTCGATGGCATTCTTCTTGATATCAAAACCATCTATGGTAACCCTTCCGGAACTTGGTTCCAGCAGACAGCACATGATGGAGATTATGGTGGACTTCCCGGCACCGTTGGGACCCAGCAATCCGATTATCTCTCCCCTTTCGATGGCAAAAGAAACATCATCTACCGCCATAAAACCATTATATTTTTTTTTCAGGTTTTCCACGGTGATAATGGTGCCATCACTCATTGCCGCGTCCGCCTTCACGCATTTTCAGGCATGTGTATATCAAAACCGCCAGTGCCAGCGCACCTCCTGCCAGCAGGAATGGGTTCTGTAATATTCCGCCTTCGTCTTCAGGTTCCCTGACAGGTGCGGGTACATAGATGGTATCCGAGACCCTTGTTTTTCCCTCTGAATCCTCATATTCGATCTCGGTTCTTATTGAATATGTCTTGGCTGTGGCATCGGCGTCAACATCAATATTGAACCTTGCCTCGGCTTCATCTCCGGGTTCCATATCTCCCATAAAAGCCGTGTAATCCGTACTGCTCAATGGGTCTGAGAGCCTGAGACGTGCAGTAGCCCTGGAAGCAGTTTCCTCGCCGGTGTTCCGAAACGTTATACTGAGGATGCCTGAACTTTCAGGCAACAGTTCACTCACGACCTCGGTAACCTCAAAATCCGCCTGTTTCCTGATCGTGATAAGAATTTCATGGGTTTCGTTCACGTCCTGGTACCGCATGTTATAATCGATCTGGTTACTGGTGGCATTCCCATCAACCTGTACATCCTTCTGGAACTGGTATGTAAGGTTCACTTCCATGAGGTATGTGCCTGCAGTTGCGTTGTTCCAGATATCGATCTCGAACTGCAGGGGTTCTGAGACCTGCCCTGAAATAATTGTGCCTGCACTCTGGGTCGGGGTCTTTATGTCCAGTGGTGCATCCATTTCCATAAGGGATACCACCACACCAACACCCGTGGTTGCGCTGTACTCCATCTGTTGTTCTATCTTTGACAATGCGATCTCATTGGCATCCCCCGGCTCGTCCTCTGATTCGAATCCCACGATCTTGCCTTTATTCATGACCTCGATCAGAATAGTGGAAGATTCCCCGCGGTCGTATTCAGGGTTGCCTGTGGTACTTACCACCATTTCAGGACTCCCGTAGACCGTGAAATAATCATTATTGAACACCCGGAGATTCGGGGGCACGGTCTCCTGTGACTGTGCAAGGGGCAGGCTTGAAAGTATCAGGAGGATCATAAATATCCGGAGAATGAACAGTCTCTTCATAATTACCTCATTGTTTGTAAGCCGGTCGTTTTGTAATTCATAATTCTGATGCAGGCATCACTCCGCATTTTTCCCACCCTTTTTCATAGTTCCAAAGACAACTGCCACACCTGCCATGCAGGTGATCGCGGCAAGATAATGGAACAAACCGACCTTTTCAAGCAGTGACAGTGGTTCACTCACCGTTGCAGGTGCGGTCATTGTATCGGTTATGCGGGTATTGCCGTGCATGTCTCTGTATTCAACTTCAGTATCGATCCCATAGGTCTTGTTCCAGGCATTCTTATCCACTTTTATGGTGTACTGTGCCTTATACGAATCACCGGGGTAAAGGGTGCCCATGAAAGCCTCGTCATCGTTGGTGGTGAAAGGGTCATCAACCATTATCCTTGCCACGGAACCTTCTGCCACATCACTTCCAACGTTCCTGTATGTGATGTACAGGATCCCCTTCTCATCGGGTACCAGCTCCGAACTCACATCCATGATCTCGAACTCTGCCTTTGGTTTTACTGTGATAAGGATCGGAAGGCTCTGGTTCCGGGTGACGTACCAGTAATCATATCCTTCATCAGGATAGCCCTCGACCTTTGCATCGTACTGGAACTGGTAGGTGAGGTTCAAACTGAGTTCATAGGTCCCTGACGGTGCATTTCTGAAGAACTCGATCTCAAAATCCACTGGCATTGATGTTCCCCCATCCCTCAGGAACCCGAACTGCTTAAGCCCGCTAATGACCGTTACAGGTGCTCCGTTATTATTCTCAAGGGTGCCCTGGATATTTATTGCGGTTGTGACATCGGATTCCAGGTGTAGTTCTATCCTGGCATCCATGCGTTCATTGGACGTTGAAGGCATGTCCTCGTTTTCAAAACCCTCGATATAACCATCGTTTGCCAGCCTGATGAACAATGTGGACGTTTCCCCACTTTCAAGTTCAGGGTCACCAATTACGAACGCAGATAGGCGGGGTTCACCTGAGACATCGTAATAATCGTCTGCGAATTCCCCTATGTTGGGAGGCAGTATCTCATAAGCACAGGCATTTGTGGTCGTGAACGATATCAGGAATGCTGCACATAAAACCAGTATCCTTTTATCCATATTTCGACCCCGGTACCACACCATTTGATGCTTTTAGGTGATTTATCTCTGTGGATAAAGTATATTTGCTTTCCGAAAATGACGGCTTTGTGTAGAAAGTCTGATCTTTGCCTGACCTTTACACATACTGCCAACTTTCGTTCAAAGTCCGGAACATCGCCAGGCCCGGGATCGTGTAAGTGATTGGCGGCTTCGGGGGGGATCCTTTATTTTTTGCGCGCTGAGAACATATTTTTATTAGAACGATATGGTAAGGACTAAATTAATTAAAGAGAAATCTGTATATATCGAATATAATTGTTGTATGAATAAAGGGGGATGTTGACAATTCCTACTACCAAAATAACTAAACCTGCTGATGTTAAAAAGACAATTTTTTTCCCTCCTGAAATGGCTGTTAGCATCGCCTGGGCATTAACTCACCAATTGTCTGAGTCCGAATCAGTTCGATCTGAAGCAAATAGAGCAATACAACTGATGGAGAACATCAGGGAAAAAGCCAGGAATAGCAAGGATGATAATGAAGAACTATACGTTGATCTGGTGTATGCAGCTATCGGTGCCACCTATCGCGATTTAGTTACCATTATTAATGGTAGGAATTTGAACTTTGATGATGTAAAGAAACTGAGGGATACAGAGATCGAAAATATAAAATATTACTCTCAGTTCACCACAAACCTGCAAAGCTCAATTCCCAGGGTATCGGGAATGACCATTGGAGGCGTAAGCGTTTCAATTCTATCTACCGAATTAATACCGGGTCTTGAGAGGTATTTTTTGCCGCTGTTAGCTCTCGGGGCTGCTATGGGCTATGTTCTAAATGGAGCATACATAATCCCACGTATTCACAAAAAGATGCAAATTCAAAAGATCAAACTGGACTATGACAGAAATCGGTACTATGAGCAATATGTTGAAAAATCCAAAGCAGCATTGATCGCTTTATACCAGAGTACTGACAGGCATCACAAGAATATATTCGGGGACTTTTATGACCCGGAAAAAGCCAGACCAAATGATGTTACGATAATTATTAATGAAGTTTTAGGTGGCATAAACTCTACGATGTGTAAGAACATCTCAAAATGTATGATCGGAAATATTGTTACACCGGATATGTGGTCGGTTTGCGAAACAGGGCTGGGAATTGAAAACTGCCCATTTAAATAGGATAAAATCTACCTCGTACAATTATGGTATGAGGGGTTTGAATGGAGTTCTAAGAACTCTCTAATGACCAATAAAAAAACCGGACGCTGGTCTACTGTATAGGGTGGCGTAAAAACTGGTACGTAACCATAAACGCCGATACAAAGGCTGGCTTTGACTAGATTTTATCTTTCACTTTTCAGTATATCCAGCATTTCCTGCGGATCGTTGGTGGGAAGCTTGCAGGAGTGGTCCTGGCATACATAAGCCGTAGCCTTGTTCCCATTACCTGACAGGTCTCTGGTATATCCGGCTATGCTTGCGATCTTGGGGGTTTGGGTGTCAGAAGGGCGGAAAACCACGACCTTGTTGGGCAGGAACTCTTTTCGTAAGCTTTGCAGCATTTCTACTGTATCGCTCTGTTGAAGGTCGCCGGAGATGACCACTTCGCTTAACGGACCTTTTGCAAAGTCAAGTGCGCACATCAGGGACGTGTGTGCTACAGGTGATTGTGACACTTTTTCGGAAAAAGCCATTCCTATCTGTGAGGCTTTCTCTTCGAGTTCCGGATTGGCGCTTATCCTGCCAAGGCGAAGGAGGTTCAACATGGAAACGGAGTTGCCCGAAGGCATGGCGCCGTCATAAATATCTTTTTTACGGAAAAGAAGGGCTTCGGCATCATCGGATGTAAGGAAGAATCCTCCGTTCTCCCTGTCCCAGAAGTGTTCGAGTATCGTTTGGGTAAATTCCAGTGCTTTTTGCAGGTACTCTTCCTTGAACGTGGTTTCATAGAGTTCTATCAATCCCCATGTCAGGAATGCATAGTCATCCAGAAAAGCAGGTACTGCGGCTTCCCCGTCCCGGTAGCGGTGGTAAAGACCACCTGACAAGTCGCGCATTTCTGCGAGAATGAAATCTGCTGCATTTGTAGCAGCATCTGCATATTCCAGGTTTCCGTATGCCTTTGCTGCCTTCGAAAGGGCGGCGATCATCAGTCCGTTCCAGTCTGTCAGTATCTTATCATCCTTGCCGGGCTGGACACGTTCCTGCCGGGTATCAAAGACTCTCTGCCGTGCAGCTTCAAGGCGTTTCCGGATATCAGGTAGCGGGATATCCAGGTCAGAAGCGATCTCAGGGAGTGCCTTCTCCATATACAGGATATTGGACCCTGTTTTTGTTTTAGTGGCTTCCTGGAGGAAATTACCTTCTTTTTTGACATTGAATATGCGGGATACCAGGTCCCCCTCCTGACCGAGCAATTGCTGTATCTCGTCCTCTGTCCATACATAGAATTTCCCTTCCACGCCCTCGCTGTCGGCGTCCTGGGCAGAGTAAAAACCTCCCTCAGGTGCTTTCATGTCCCGCAGGACATAGCTGAATATCTCATGGGTGGTGTTTGCGTATTCCGTTTTTTCGGTTGCCTGGTATGCTTCTGTGTATGCCATGGCAAGCAATGCCTGGTCGTAGAGCATCTTTTCAAAATGCGGCACAAGCCATGTTGGGTCAGTGGAATAGCGATGAAAACCATATCCTATGTGGTCGTATATTCCGCCACAACGCATGGCATCAAGGGTCTTTTCTACCATATGAAGTGATTTGTTGTTGCCTTTGCGGTACCAGTAGCGGAGCAGGAACATCAGGTTGTGGGGGGCAGGGAACTTGGGTGCATAGCCAAAACCGCCATTCTGCTCATCAAATGTTTCCAGAAGCTGTTGGTAGGTCTTTAGCAGGATGGTCTTATCCATTTCACCGGTTTGGGCGGCTGGTGCCTGGTTAAAGGCCGAGGCGATCTCTCCTGCTTCTTCCTCGATCTGGTCCCTGCGGGTTAGCCACAGGTCCCTGATATGGGGGACGAGGTCCATCATTCCGGTCTGTCCGAACTTTGTTTCCCTTGGGATGTAGGTTGCGGCACCAAGGGGTCTTTTGTCAGGCGTCATGATTATGGAAAGGGGCCAGCCGCCTGTGCCGGTCATCCGCTGGCAGACCTCCATGTAGACGCTGTCGATGTCAGGTCGCTCTTCCCGGTCGACCTTGATGGATATGAAGGTTTTGTTCATCAATCTGGCAACTTCGGGTCTGTCAAAGGATTCCTCTGCCATTACATGGCACCAGTGGCAGGTGGAGTATCCGATGGAGAGGAAGATAGGTTTGTCCTCTCTTCTTGCTTTCTCAAAGGCTTCCTCACCCCAGGGGTACCAGTCCACGGGATTGTATGCATGCTGCAAAAGATAGGGGCTTTTTTCTGTTATCAGGTGGTTGGGCTGCTTCTCGTTTTTGTCCGGTCTGTCGCTGTGCATACCATCTTCCCCTATTTGAGAGAATATGTAACTAGCGGTGTGAAAGGTTTATTGATGCCTTTACAATCCCCACTCTCGAAAGGAATTATGACAAAGTAAGGTAATGCAATGGGTAAAGTTTGCAAACCTCCCACACCCAAATATAATATTACCTTTTGGTACATGTACCTTTTTATTGCAAAAATAGAAGCAGTGTACGCAAAAATATAAAAAATAGGGGTAGTACAATTATAAATATAAAAATGATGGAAATATATGTATGTGCACAATATGATGGATGAAATATTACTCTACATTGGTTCAATGATCGTGACGGTCCGGGAAATAGGTCATAAGGTTTATCTTTTCATCTGTTTTTCTTCTCCCGCACCTGCGGACCTGTGGCTTCCGTCACAGTACGGCTTGTTCTTCGACCTGCCGCACCTGCACAGTGCGAAGGGCCTGTCCTGTGGTGTCTCTTTCCCGTCCTCGTCTATGAGTGTGCAGTTCCCCCTTACCATCAGGGGTCCGTCCCTGACCACTTTGATCTGTGTCACTGGTTGCGTGATGGTCTTAACCCCAGCTTCCGTCTTAGTTTCCGCCCGTTTTTCCTTTTCGCCGCCTTTTTTCTTATAGGACAGCGCACCCGAGGGGCACCTGTCAATGGCTTTGATGATCTCTTCGGAACTGGCACCTTTGATGTCTATCCACGGTTTTTTGTTCTGGTCAAAGACGCCCGGCAGGTTTCGTACGCAGTTCTCTGAATGCATGCATTTCTTCGGGTCCCAGCAGACCGTTATGTCATCGTTGGAGTATTCCTTCATGGTATCGTCCCCTTATAAGCGGCATCGAGTGGTGGGGTGGTCTTGTTGTTGTAAGGTTCCCATTCCCAGTGTTAGATTGCTGTTTTGGTAGATGTAGTTTATTGTGGAAGTGCAATCCTTTAATCCTGATGTTTTATAGAAAATAAAAAACGGTTGTTGTTGACAATTTTTTCAAAAACCAACACCCTCCAAAAAATCAAAAGTAACCACTACTCCATCAGAACATTTCCATGTTCTGCTTCTGATCATCTGCTGCCATTTTTGGATTCAGCATAGTGTTTTCCTGTCTTCTGGCAGGGAAGCTTTCTTCACTATTGTGAGGTTTCTTTGGAGATCTTACTTGGTTATCGCCGAAATAAAGATCATTTCTTTGTTGCGAAATAGATCATATAGACGGCTGCCAGACCTACAAGGATATAGATGATTCTCTGCAGGATTTCTATAGACCCGAAGATCAATTCAACGAGGTCCAGTCCGAAGAGACCAACTAATCCCCAGTTCAGGCCACCGACAATAACCAGTATCAGTGCTAACCAGTCAAGAGGACTTCTTTCTGTCAGGATGTCACCCCCATATAATAATTATCAAAATTGCTATAAAAGCTCTATGCCCGGAAAGGACTTCAAGTCGACATTGATTAATAGTGATGGGTAACAATAGGTAATGGGGTGAGCTAAATGCCAACTATCGTACATTTTGATCTGCCGGCAGACGATATGGAGCGGGCGAAAGCGTTC
Organism: Methanosarcinaceae archaeon; assembly: GCA_016935475.1. Taxonomy (GTDB): domain Archaea; phylum Halobacteriota; class Methanosarcinia; order Methanosarcinales; family Methanosarcinaceae; genus JAFGQV01. The sequence continues at coordinate 100 of JAFGQV010000117.1, read as the reverse complement.
TATGAAAAGTTGTTTGACTGGAAGTTTGAATTACTTCCTACACCAATGCCTTATTACTTCATCGAGACCACGGACCTTAATGGCAATCCGGGGGCAGGAG
>JAFGQV010000116.1 GCA_016935475.1 Methanosarcinaceae archaeon | reverse complement strand
GGCATGTACTCGCCTGATGTCAGTACGTATGCCTCGTTGACAAGCCCTTTCCTGATAGGCGCCACAAACCCGCCACAGACGATGTCACCGGGTACGTCATAGATGATAAGGTCAGCCTTTTCCAGCTCTTTTGATATCTTCCTGAGTTTCTGTATCGCCACAATGATTCCACGCCCTGCACATCCAATACCGGGCTCAGGACCACCTACCTCCACGCACTTCACTCCATTGTAGCCCTCAAAGACCACATCTTCTTCCGTGACATCCAGTCCGCTTCGCATAAGGTTCAGGATCGTGGGTATGCGCCTGCCGCCAAGCAGTGTGATGGAAGAATCGCTTTTTGGGTCGCATCCTATGATCATCACCCTGTGACCCTCATCAGCACATGCTGCAGCAACATTCGATGCGGTACTTGACTTCCCGATCCCACCTTTACCGTATATCGCTATTCTCTTCGGTTCTTTCATTTTACTGCAAACCACCTTTAGTTATTATCTTTATGAAACGATTTGTTAATACAGAATTATTCGATCCAGCATTTCTGCCTGTCTTTTTGACAAAATTTCTGCGTCCCAGCTGTCTCTCTCCACAGAAATTTTACCCCTTGGAAACACATCCATACGACCTCATAAATATTTAGATCCCTCTTGCATCACTTTTCAGTTTTAGCAAGATAATCTTTGACAGCGCTCATGAATTCCATAGCTCTGTTTATAACTCTCTGAGCCGTTTCTTTGGTGATCACATCCAATACTTCATAATCCCCTATCTGCCTTTGTTCAAAGGCTTCTACCAGATACCTGTGAAACTTATGCTCAAATATATTTGTCTTGACGAAATGCTGACCAAAAGCCGCTACTACAGCTGTATGTTTTGAAAAATTCAGTCCTTTTGTAAGGAGTACTGCACTTACCAGATAGAACATGGCATAATATGCCCTCGAAACCGCAAACCCGAACAGATCGTCATCAAACAACAATCTGGCACCTTTGATGCTATCTTCGGCTTTTTTTAATAAAGCCTCCATTTCATAGTTTATACTGCCACCCCGTCACGTCTTATATTTGAGATCAAAGAAGTCTTCCCTTTAAGCCAGTCATTTTCCTTTACAGGGACAAGAGAAATCAGTGTGTCGAATTTCAACGATATTGAGGATACAATATCACCCGTACGTTCAATCTCGGTGCAGGCATGAGAAAAATCATCCAGAATTATGGCTATATCTATGTCCGAGCCGCTCTTCTGTTCACCTCTCGCATAGGAACCAAACAGCATCACATTTTTTAAGCGATCTCCGTATCTACTTTGCAGTTCAACTTTCAGTTCCTGAAGGATATTCATAATAGGCACGGAATCACCTGCTTTTTTAATTTCCAATTCAATCACCCTTCAGTGTTATTATATTACGCCTCTGACATATATTTTTAAGCCAACCCGAATGAGATAGAAATTCGTATCATGTTCCCTATTGCTCTTTTGCAACCTCCCGCAGTGTTGCACCGAACTCAGACTCAACGATATGGTTCACACCAAGCGTTTTCGGGTGCAGGTCGATCTCAACGATCACATGTTCGTGTCCCATTTCCTTTAGCGGTAGCACCTGCCTGGGACCGTTGGTAACCGATATCAGTTCCATACCTGAGATATTATCCATGGGTAATGCATGCGGAACTCCGGTTATCACGGCAAAATCATAATCACTGTATTTTTCTCCAATAAGTTTGCTTGCAACATTGCCCGCGATGGGATACTCGTCCATCCCGCCGATGATTTCGTGAATTTTAATGCCACGTTCCATGAGATCTTTCATGATGCATTCTGCATGGTGGCGCACTCTGGGAAGCCCCAGGGTCTCGTCAAGGTTTGCCATGTTCACAACGTTCTGCTCAACACCGAGCTGGCGGGCGATCTCATTAACAGCCACCGTGATATCCGCAAACATGTACCCGGTCTCTTTCTTGGCGTTCATGATGGTAATTCCGCGCTTGCCGGCTTTCAGGAGTTCGATGATGCGCTTTGCAACAGTATATTTCACATCACCACGGGAAGGTGCAAGATACTCCCTGCTTGCGGCACCGTGGCGTTTCTCGACCATTGTGGCCTCTTCCAGCAGGAACTTCTGGCGCTCGAACTCGTCCTCGTCTATGATACCTGCATCCAGTGCAGATTCCAGCGCGAACACCACACCCTTTGTATTGTTCCGGTAGCCTGCATGCACTTCCACTTCAATGACCGGTATGTCAGGATTAGCTTCCAGCACAGCCTCGTGCAGTTCCTCCCCGATGATCATACTTGCGCAGGTCCCCACCACGCCTATGAGCTTCGGGTCGAACATATCAATTACTTTTTTTATAAGTCCCACAAGGTCATCGTGCCCGCCAAACACAAAACCGTTATCATCAAGTGCTGTCGTGACAACATGTATGCCATCCTCTTCCAGCAGGCGGGCGTGCTTGAAGGAACACCCCGGCGGCCCGTGCAGGATAGCAACATCCACGTTCAGGTCGCGCAACGTGTACAGTGCGGCAACTATGGAACTCGGGCGCGGATGCATGATCGAAATGTTTTCTGTGCTCATAGTATCTCCTTTTGTGTAATGCCATTATCTAAAAGATTTAACGCAGGAAAGTATCAGGTCATCGGGAGCGGTTATTTCTTCCGCAAGCCGCAATCCCTCATTTAATGTGCCGGCATAGTGTGCGTTTTTGTATTCCACCGCACGCATACGATCGCCCACCAGTATCAGTTCACCAATATTACTGCCTTGCTGTTCAACAAACCTGGAAACATCCTCAGGAGGCAGTCCTTCACAGACCTGTGCAGCCTCTTCACCCAGTATCATAACGATCTTCCCCACGGACCTCTTTTCAAGCGCATATGAAAGACACTGTTCAACGGACCGTATGTCCATCCCTGAATTAGAGTTGTCGATCAATATCCTGCCGTTATAACTTTGCTCACGCATCCTGCCCCGAAGCCCCCGAAATTCGCTGAGCACCGTGGCAATGGCATCAAGATCAATACCAAATTCAAGTGCTGCTGCCGTGGCTGCAGCCATGGCTGTTACATATGATCCGGCATCGTAACCGGAAAACAATGTTGAGGATGATGTCCCTTGCTTTGATCTGATGTTGATGTTATGCTGGTTGAGCTGTACGGTCACATCTGAATTATCGTCATATGAATCACTGAAGATGACCGTTTTTTGCTGCATATCCTGGGCGTGCCTGATCGCAGTGGCTGCATGAGAGTTTATAATCATCTTGCTGCCCTTTTTTGCGTTATCGATCAGCTGGAGTTTGGCATCACCTGCCCATCCTGTACCACTGGCGATCCTGTAATCCTGTACAAGGGTTGTGAGAATCCCCACATCGGCATATCCCGTGCCACCGATGGACACTTCAAAGATATACACATCCGGCAGGATGCCTGCAGACACTGTCAGGTCTACAGCCTGAAGGATGCTACCCGGAGCGATGCTCAAACCACTCCCCACCCGTACAACAGTGCCGTTTTTCCAGTGCTCAAGACCGCGGGACGTATGCAGCACAACATCCATGCTGCGGGAGAGGATGTCTGCAAGAATAGATGATGTGCTTGTTTTTGCTTTTGTACCTGTGACCTCAATGATCTTCGACCCTGTGATCCTTTTGTCCTGCGCCAGTATCCTGCCTACGACCTTATGATGGGTCTTGACCGGTTTTCCCGATTCACGTGCCTGATGCAGCATCTTGTAGTTCGGGTCAAGATGCACAGGTGCTGCAATGACGTCAAAATCGTCCACATTCAGCGATTCTTTTGAGGTACGTATCCCATGGTTCTGGCGCAGGTCGGAAAGGACCGCAGGAGATACTGTGTCATAGACGTCAACCGCACTGACGTTGCAGCCAATTTCTGCCAGTTTTTGTGCAATGATAATTCCGCCGTGGGTCAGGTCTAGGACGACGATATTATTTTGACCTGCAGACATATTCTGTTCTATCTATAAAGCTTCCTGCACTCTTTCGAAAATAAGGTCTGCAATAAGTTCGTGAGCACCGAGCGGCTTTCCATATACTATCCTGACATCCTGTCCATCGATCCGGATACTTGACTGATCGCTGCCGTCCTCAATTCCCAGTATTTCCGGGATGTCCTTTGTTATGTGTACTCCCGATGCAAGGAATACCGGAACTGCTGCGATGGTGGTTACACCTGTACCGGCAAAGGATTGAAGCGCATCTTCGATGTTCGGTTCGTCCATGTTCATAAAACCAACCCGCACAACAAAATCATCATGTTTTTTTGCGATATGGTCTGCTACACCTGTCACTACCTCTTTGTTGTATGGAAGTTTACTTCCATGCCCGATAGCCAATATCCCTATTTTTTCACTCATTATTGGTACCTCGATGATATTATTATTTCAATAACACTATAATTATCGTCAGTGTTACTGCATGACTTGTTCTGTGAGGGTTATTAGATATAAGACTTTTTAATCGTTTGTTCCCGGAAAGGAGAAGGGGACGCAGCACATAAAAATAAACCGTAGTTAAGGATAACTTTTTAAATATATAGGTTATTCTAAATATATCGACCAACAACTATGCTTTAAATATCTGGACAATATTTAATTAATATGGGGAATTCCAAATGATAGAACGTAAGTGGATAGTACTTGCAGGAGAAGAGGCTGGACCAAAATCCAACAAGATGGGGGGGATCTGGAATGTAATTGATGCAGAAGCAATGACTCTTGCGTCCCTTTTTAATTCCGGTGAGATCAAAGAAGAGAATATGCCAAGGATTTTGGTGGCAGGTCCATATTACGGGCACAGTGGCGCTGACTGGAACAAAGGACTGAACCGGATCACTGACGTGAGCGAATTTGAGGAGTTCGATATTGATGGGGAACTGACATCAGTGTTTGATACCATCAAAAAATCCGGAGTGGAGGTAGTAAAAGGGATTAGAAAGGTTGGTGACACCGAGATTGGCTTCTTATTGTTCGAAACAGACAACTTCTGCAGGATCATAACCGAATACAAGGGCACCAAAATGTCACTTGAAAACATGATAAAAAGCGAAGCCTACGAACTGATTGGACTGGATTCAATGATGTATGAGAGTCTGGGCAACGGTGGGGAGTTTACCCATTATCTTAACCTTTCATATGCCATCTCAGAATTCATACGCGTGCTTGCCACAGTAAAGAAAGAAAAGATTGAACAGTATCATGACGACGCAATCTCCGAGTTTGCAAGATCGCTCATGCCCAGAATGCAGGTCTCACTGCACTGCCATGAATTCGGTGTTTTTTATGCAATTGCAAGGCTCAAGAAACTCGGTATCCCGTTAAGTTCTGTGGCTACACTTCATGCAACACTTCCAGGAAGGGTATCAGGTTATCGTTCGATCCAGAAAATACGCAGCAATGACGGCACATGGCCAGATGGTGTGCCCCTTAGTTTTGCCAAACTCGAATCCCTTGCAGATTACGCAGATGTGGTTACGGCTGTTGGCGATTCCACCAGAAAGGAAGCCAAGCTTTTCTATGGGATCAATGGGATACTGGTTCGAAACGGTATCGATCTCGATGTCGAACTTACAGACTGGGACAAAAAGGATAGATGCCTTACAAAGATACAGAACTATCTAGCAGAGAACCTGCAAAAGTATCATGGCGGAGGTGATATGGATCCGGAAAAGATCATCCCCATATTTTCGATATCCCGTATAGAGGTCGAGAACAAGGGATATCCTGATCTGCTTGATTCCCTTATGCTGCTTGACCGCATGCTGAAAAGCCAGATGGTTGCAGGACGTCTTGGTGAAGAGGTAAGGGTTGTATGTTTCCTGATCGCAGCACATGGACCAAAAAACAATTTACCTGATGGTTTTCCGATCAATCTCCCCAAAGAAGTGCTTATTGGAGAAGAACTCAGGCTGCAACAAATGATAGAAGAAAGAGGACTCCAGAGTTCGAACCTGACTGGCTGTAAGAGGTGTGTTTCGGCTGTACTTTATCCCCAGTGGGTATCGGACCATGATGGTGGACTTAATCTGAGCCCTGATGAACTCATGGCTGGATGTGCTGCCGGAATATTCCCATCAAGATACGATCCTTTCCTGCTTACAGGACTTGAGGCAGGCAAAGAGTCCACCCCCAGCATTGTCAGCAAGGTATGCGGTTTCAGTGATGCAATAAAGACACTGAAGCGCCTGGTCATGGGAATGGGTGGTGTGATCGTGGTGGACAACATCGACCTCTCGTACAACGAGACCATTGTGGACTATGCACTTGCAATGGATTATTTCGTAGACACGTATTTAGATGACAAGGTCAAATACAAGCTTCTCTGTGGAGAGGCCTACCTGCTTGCCAAAGAGATGAACTGGGATATGCCTGCAAAAGAATATTATGAACTCCTGACAGGTGCCAAGGTTACGTAGGTCTGACCATGGCTCATGATACAGACAACAATAAACTGAGTATTGCTTTTGTCAGTATAGAATACCCCCCGCGTATCTTTGGGGGACTGGGAGCATATACTACAGATATTATAAATGCATTCACTGAACTTGGGCATCGTGTTCTGATCGCAACACCTAACGAAGGCAGTTCACTGCCATCCTATGAAGTTGTGGATTGTGTGGATGTATACCGTCCGCAATCCATTTCAGACAGGAACACATTAGAACTGCTTTTATCCCAGGAGACATGGGACACCTGGGGTGACCAGGGAGTTGATTTCCTGTGTGAACTCCTGTCCTATAACCATCTTGCAGCATCTGAGATCATCCGGCTGGTAAGAAATGGGGTGATACTGGATATCTGCGTGGGACACGACTGGCTTGACCTTCCTGCTGCCATGACGATCAAAAGAGAGACTGGAATACCCACGATCTTTCATGTTCACAGTACAGAAGTGGGTCGTTCGCTGGGGAACTCGAACCCCCAGATACAGCGTTTAGAGAGTAGAAGCGCAGATTACGTGGATGCACTTATCACTGTTTCTAATGCCATGAAGGACGAACTCGTCTCCATGGGAGTCCCGAAGGATAAGATATTTGTGTGCTACAATGGTGTGGACGTGAAAAAATTCGATCCTGCAAACGCTCGCAAGGGTAATATCACAAAGCTCAGGAAAAAATATGGCATAAAAAAAGATGACCGTGTGGTGCTTTTCATAGGGCGTCTCGAAACTGTGAAGGGTGCAGACAAACTAGTCCAGTCCATGCCGTTGGTACTTGAAAAATATCCCGGTACCAAACTCGTTGTGGTTGGGAGTGGCACCCAGGAAGGACTGATGCGCAGTATAATATCAGACAACGGTCTCGAAGGTTCGGTTCTGATAAATACCGATTTCCTTGCTGATGATGAGAAAATTGACCACTATGCCATGTCGGATGTCTGCGTGTTCCCGAGCCTCTATGAACCATTCGGGATCGTGGCCATCGAGGCAATGGCAATGGGAAAACCTGTTGTCGTTGGTGCAAGAGGAACAAGCGGTCTTCGTGAAATCGTTATCACACCGCCCTCTGATAAACCCACAGGCATGCATGTGAACCCGCATGACCCACAGGATATCGCCTGGGGCATAAACATGCTTTTTGAAAGCAGACATGAAAAGGAATGGGGCAGTAACGGACGTGAAAGGGTGCTTGAGATGTTCACATGGGACACTGTTGCCAGACGCACACTGGATGTGTACAGGGAAGTCATCTGTCAGGTCTGTGGCACTTGAAATATATAATTGTTGAACTTGGGATGTGAAATCATGTCAGAGATAAGGAAACATTATTTTCTGGATGAATACTGTATAATTGCAACCGAACGAGGAAAGAGACCATCGGATTTTGTCTCTAAGAAAATTGAAAAACCATCCGTATCAAACTGTGTGTTCTGTGCTGGAAACGAAGACAAAACACCACCTTCAACGGCAGTCTATAAGAAAGGAGATATCCTGAAAGATACGGAGGAAGAACTTGTTAAAGACTGGGAGGTCCGGTGTATCCCGAACCTATACCCTGCAGTATCAACCAGATCTGTAAAACCAGTGTTATCAGGGTGGGAGGTTCAGGAGGGGTTTGGTTTTCATGAGGTTATCGTGGAATCCCCGACGCACGGCAGGACATTATCCTCGTTCTCAGATGATGAAATCGAACTGCTTATGAAGGTTTACAGGGATCGCGTACACTACTATCATTTCAAGGAGAATATTCAATACGTATCGCTTTTTAAGAACTGGGGCGAACGTGCCGGTGCATCCCTGGAACATATTCACAGCCAGCTTATTGCTCTACCGATACTGCCGCCGGTGTTAAAACGTGAACAGGATGCCATCCATGCTGCAGACGGATGCCCGTATTGCAATATGATCGAAAAGGAAAGAAAGTCCGAAAGGATGATTCGTGAGAACAACGATTTTGTAGCAATAGCACCTTATTTTTCAAAATCGCCTTTTGAGGTCTGGATATTACCAAAACACCATGTAAATCACCTCATTAACTGCACTGCTGAAATGCTGAGGTCATTCGGTGAAATGATAAGGTTCGTGCTTTTCCGGTACGAAGAGATACTTGACTTTCCGTCGTACAACTACATGTTCTATGGGATATTTGACGATGATTCATACCACCTGAACGTGAGATGTCATCCGATACTATCAACCCCAGCAGGATTTGAAAAGAACACCGATATTTACATCAATACCGCCACACCCGAAGATACGGCCATGTATCTGAAATGTGAGTAGATTTTTAAAACGGAAGAAAACAGCTTTCAATTTCATATTTATAGGGATGATGTATACAGATGAAAAAACTTAGAATCGGGATGTTTGCATGGGAAAGTTTGCATTCCGTAAAGGTAGGTGGAATTGCACCCCATATCTCAGAACTTTCAGATTCACTTGCAGCAAGAGGTCATGAAGTCCATATTTTCACACGCAATGGCGGTTTTCGTGATTATGATAAAATAAATGGTGTGCATTACCACAGGGTGACCCATGACCAGTCCGGGAACATCGTGCACCAGATGGACCGGATGTGTGATGCAATGTACTGCCGGTTTCTGGATGTGAGAAGCGCATATGGCGAGTTTAATGTGCTGCACGTACATGACTGGCATCCGGTAAATGTCCTGTGCAGGATAAAAAGCAATTTTGACCTGCCTTTTGTTATCACATATCACAGCACCGAATGGGGCAGGAACGGAAACCAGTATGGTGGATGGTGGGAAGCGCAGGAGATCTCGCACAGGGAATGGCTTGGCGGGTACGAAGCAAAGGAAGTGATCGTGACATCCACAGTTTTGAAAAATGAGATCCAGCACCTCTACCAGATACCGGATTATAAGGTGAACATCGTCCCGAACGGAATATATTCAGGTAAGATACGAAAGGACATTGATAGCGGAAAGATCAAGAAAGAATACGGGATACATCCCCTTGCACCAGTGGTACTTTACATAGGACGTATGAGTTACCAGAAAGGTCCGGACATACTTGTAGAAGCGATTCCCGGAGTACTTGATCACAGATGGGATGTGAAATTTGTGTTTATCGGGGAAGGGGGAATGCGAATGCATTGTGAGGATCTGGCACACAAGTTAGGTGTATCTCATGCCTGCCATTTTCTTGGATATGCGCCGGATGAGATCGCAAGGGACTGGAACAATGCCTGCAGCATTGTATGTGTTCCGAGCCGCAACGAGCCTTTCGGGATAGTCGTGCT
>JAFGQV010000115.1 GCA_016935475.1 Methanosarcinaceae archaeon | reverse complement strand
TACCATTGATAGCGACTATTGGAGACCTTGTTGGCGTTGTCGGTATATTTGCAGCATTGCATATCTTACAGATGATCTGAAGAACATTGACGTTAAAGATTATACATTATATAGCATGAAGAAAATACTGGAATAGAACTGGTAGAAACATTATGAGCCCAAAAGAGATAAGATACAGTCCACGAAACCTTAAGGATCTACTGATCGAGATGAAGGACACATCCGAACTGATGGTGGATCTTGCATACTCTGCAATGATATATGACGACGAAGACATTGCAGAAGAAGTAATTCGTCTCGAAGAAAAAATGGATACTCTTGATTATCATCTGAAGATCGCAGCTATGCTAAGCACACGGCGAATTGAGGAGGCTGAGGAAATGTCAGGCGTGCTTCAGGTGGCATCATCGTCGGAAAATATAGCTAATGCGGCAGGGGATATCGCAAAGATCGTTCTGATGAAGATGGGAATTCCACTTGAACTCAAGGTTGCATTGCGTGATGCAGAAGAAACGATCGTGCGCACAACAGTAAGCGAAGATTCGTGCATTGTCGGACGCACACTTGCTGACCTTGAACTCGATACAGAAACAGGTATGTGGATTATTGCAATACGAAGGAATGATGATTGGATATATGATCCTAACCATGAAACACGCATCCGTCCGGGTGATGTGCTTTTTGCCCGTGGTCACGATGATAGCGTACCCATTTTCGTAAAACTGGCAACCACTGAGGAGTTTGTTCCAAAGGAGATAAAGCACGAAAATGTCCTGAAGCACCTTGAGCAGGCTGTGGATATAATCGTGGAGATGAAAAACATGGCTGAACTGTCGGTTGGTCTTGCATATTCTGCCCTGCTCTTTGACAACGAGGATATTGCTCATGAGGTGAGCGCACTGGAATCTCAGATGGATTCCATGAAGTACGAACTCCAGCACTGGGTTCTTGAGACCGCAAAACACATACCGGATGTCAATCAGGTGCGAGGACTCCTTCACCTTGCACATGCATCGGAATCGATATCTGATGCCGCGTATGGTGTTGCTGATACTGTGCTTCGGGATATTGAACTGCACCCGATCATCACTCTTGCAGTCCGTGGTTCCGACGAGGTAATAACAAAAGTGGAAGTTGTGAAGTGTTCACCCATCGTCGGGAAAACATTGAGGGAACTGAAACTCGAGACCGAGACCGGTGTGCACGTGATGGCGGTAAAACGCGGTAACAGGTGGGTATACAGTCCGATCTCAAAAACTGTCATCGAGCATGGAGATGTGCTCGTTGTCCGCGGTTCGCATACCGGAGAAGAGGCTCTGTTAAATATGTGTGCATGCCCTTTGTGAGGGGACACACATTCTATTATTCAGGTATGTGGATCTCTAGTTTTTCGTTGCAGACCTGACTTCAACCGTTCCATTTTTCTTACCAATATAAACATCATCCACATTGGTAAATATCCCGTGCTCAACAATGCCTGTGCATGTTGAGAGTTTTATCCCGAGTTCTGCAGGATCGTTGATCACGCCAAAATCAGCATCGATCAAGAAATTACCGTTATCTGTTATCACTGGGCCATCTTTTCGGACAGCAGTGCGCAGTACCGGCTTTGCGCCAAGTTCAGCGACCTTTTGCATGACAAGGTTCCTTGCATACGGCAGAACCTCAAGAGGCACAGGATGATCAAGTTTCCCGGCCACCTTTGAATCGTCTGCAACCACCACAAAACGCTTTGCTGACTGCGCAACCACCTTCTCGCGAGTGTGTGCCGCACCGCCTCCTTTTATGGCGTTCAGGTTCGAATCTATCTGGTCCGCGCCGTCAATTGCAATATCAAGTACGGGATGCTCTGCAAGTGTAGTAAGCGGAATTCCGGCGTCGATTGCAAGCATTTCCGATTGGTATGAGGTCACAACTGCGAGAATATCAAGACCATCTGCCACTCGCTTTCCAAGCTCTTCTATGGTGTAGGCGGTAGTTGATCCGGTGCCAAGCCCTACAACCATACCATCTGTTACAAGGTCAGCTGCAGCCTTGCCAGCGGCTTTTTTCTCGGGACTTGATGTTGCTGCGTTCCTGTCATTCATTTTAACCAGACCTATATATTATTATAATTATAATAACATTTATAATTTTGATCAGGGTGACAATCTTTTCCTGTCCCTCGGGAACAGCACAACGTCACGAATGTTCTCAACGCCAAGCATTGTCATAACCAGCCGTTCACAGCCAATTCCCCAGCCTGCGTGTGGGGGCATGCCGTATCTGAAAGCCCTGAGGTAGAAGTCGAAACCATAGGGGTCCAGACCCTGTGACTCGATCCGGCCTTTTAGAAGGTCGTGGTTGTGGATACGCTGGGCTCCTGATGAAAGTTCCATTGTCCTGTGCATCATATCGAAGGACTTGCTGATCTCCCATTTATCTTCGTATGGCATTGCATAGAAGGGTTTTATTTCGGTTGGCCAGTCGATGATGAAATAATGTGATTCTCCTGTCTTGTCGAATACATGCTTACCTATAGTATGCTCGGACAATGTACTGAGGTCGTCTCCCCATTTCAGTTCTTCCTCACCGTGTGCATTTACGATGTCAATCGCTTCTTTGTATGTCAACCTCAAAAACGGAGTCTTTGGGACGGTGAGTTCAACCCCAAGGGTTTCCAGCGACGGCACAGCGTTCTCCATTACATGGGAATAAACAAATGAAACCATGTTTTCGAGGATCTCCATGACATCAAAATGGTCGGCAAAGCTTGCCTCGATATCAATGGATGTTGCTTCATTCAGGTGGCGGCGTGTATCGTGTTCTTCTGCCCTGAAGATCGGACCGATCTCGAACACCCTGTCCATCCCCCCTGACATCAATATCTGCTTGAAGAGCTGGGGACTCTGGTTCAGGAATGCTTCCCTGTCAAAGTATGTTATCGGGAACAGGGATGTACCGCCTTCTGTTGCAGTTGCTACTACTTTTGGAGAGGAGCTCTCGATGAAACCCTCGTTTGTAAGGAAAGTCCTGACCGCTTTTAATACCTCATGGCGGATCTTGAAGACCGCCAGTGTTTTTGGCCTGCGCAGGTCCATGAACCTTGAATCAAGGCGTGTGTCCAGTTCAGCATCAACCTTGCCCGTAGTGTCCATTGGAAGCGGTGATTCGGCTTCGTTGAGCACTGTTATCTCGTCCGGTATGATCTCGTACCCGTTCGGAGCCTTTGGTTCTGGCTTTACTGAACCGGTTATGCTGACTACCGATTCGCGTATGAGCTTTCTTGCGTGATCTAACAGCTCCTTATCGGTCTTCTTTTTTACGAGCGTGACCTGGGAGCGACCCTCGCGGTCACGCAGTACCACAAAACAGATCCCACCAAGGTCACGTACTTCGTGTACCCAGCCGGCAAGTGTGACCTTTTCTTCGCCCACTTCGTCCGGGTTGATCTGTGTTGTGTAATGTGTCCTGAGTTTTGCTAATGACATATATTCACCCTGTTAAGCATGAGTATTATTAATGATTATAACGGATTCAGGTTGTAGTGATTACTTCATTATTAATCTACTTATCTATGATCCGGGCATGATGCCTCTGTCAGTCTCCATGCTGTGTTTTCGTTTCTATTGATGCGCTCGGTCTCTCCCCTTGCGTGCAGGTCTTCAAGTATTTCCATAAGATACTTTTCCTTTACCTCAATGGAGTAACGGCTGGAAAACTCACTGGCAATTTGCGCTGCTGTCAGTGTCCTGCTGCCAATGATTTTCTCCGCAAATCCCGCAAGGTCTTCGTAAGCTGCCCAGGGATAGATGATCCATCGCCATTTGATTATCTTCCTTGCATAATAATCAGGTATGAACCCTGAACATGTCTTGTGCTGGAGGACTGCCGTTCTTAACTCCAGAGGTTCCATGGTCTTAAGATATTCCACCGCCAGCCGTAGCGTATCACCAGTATCTGTGACATCATCCACTACAAGTATCTTCTTACCATGGATATCAACGGAGAGTGGATATTTCACCTTTGCAGTTTCCTGTATGTTTGCCGCCCTTGTATAGTGTTCGATCTTAAATGTGGTCAGGTCATTGAACAGTAAAAGATCGCTGACAACCCTTCCGGGCACATAGCCTCCCCTGCCTATGGCGATCATGAGGTCTGGCACATAACCTGAATCCCTTATCTTCCTGGCAAGTATTCTGGAGAGAGTGTACGATTCGCTAAAACTCATCAAATGGCATTTAAATGAACTACGGTCTGCAGGAGGGAATTTGTTAGCGTACATCATTGGTATATGTACTGTCTTACTCTACAAAGAATGTTTCGGAACTGCATATATTGTTCGGCTGTTTGTAATTTAATGATGACAGTGTGTTTAAATATTATAAAAACCATATTATAATAATCGGGTAATCCTAGCAAAGTATATTATCTGGTGATATCTAAAATCAAGAGATCAAGGACATCCATACAGGTCATGAACTCAACAGGCTGTCGGATGATCCAATATTTTGAAAATGTACCATATTTGACCATAAATTTGGAAAAAATAAAAATCAGGTGAAAAACATGAAAACGAAACAAATCAATGTAAGAAGTCCATTCGCAAAAAAAGCGGTAATTGCGACTTTGGTCCTGATATCATTAATAGGAATAGCTGGTTCTGTGCAGGCTCAGAACGGCGGTACAGTTGTTAGCACAGTTGATGGAGTTGAAATCACTATTGCTCCATCCACCCTTACTCTCGATGTAGATAGTGGGGAATGGGTGACGGTGCATACAAACATTGGATACTATACTGAATACGACCCTGACGTGGTTCTACAACTGAATGGTGTTGATGTTGCCTGGACTAAATTAGATAATCGTGGTAATCTGGTTGCAAAGTTTACCCAGGCAGAGATTATAGCCATTATTGATACGGAAGCTATTGAGAATGGTGAAGCTACTCTGGTGCTCACCGGTGGCACAATCTATGGTCTTTTCTCAGCGGAAGATACCATTCGGGTAATAACAAGCGGTAAGTAATAAAAAAGCTGATCTTTGATCCCGGAATCAGGATCTAAACCTGATCCCGATCTATGCGCAAAAAAACGCAGCCTGTGTATAAAATGGGAGTTTTACCCAATTTTTGCACAAAGCCATAAATCTCCCCTTCCTTAACCATCTATCATTTTGCTTTTTTGATACTGAACTATAAACGAATTTTTGATATAACATAAAGAACGAATAGACTTGCATATAATTTCTATCCAAATACAGGAATGTTCATAACAGCATTCTACTGGATGCGACAAGGGGGTTAATCGAGGTGGGCAAGTCTACGGGTGTTGACGAAAAAAACAGTTTCATAAAACTGAAGGTTTCCGAGGCAGACCAGAAAGATGTGGGGAAGGGAATAGTCCGTATTGACGAGATATTCAGGGAACAGATCGGAGTCCGTGAGTTTGATGTCGTTGAACTTAAAGGAGAGCGTAGCACATCTGCAATAGTTGGGCGTGCCTACCCTTCGGATTCTGACCTTGGTATCATACGCATGGACGGGCTTCTTCGTACAAATGCAAAAACTAGTATTGGTGAGTTCGTTCAGGTGAGAAAGGCAGAATGGAAGGAAGCAAAAAAAGTGGTTATTGCGCCGGTCAGTAAAGGCATAAGGATATCCGCGCCAGGGGAAACCCTGCGTGGCGTGTTCCAGAACCGTACCGTCTCAAAAGGGGATTTCATATCCACCACAAATGTACGAAGACCCAGGGAATCCATTGGCACAGGATTGATGTTCGAAGAGATCTTCCAGGACTTCTTTGGAGCTGCCTTCGGGCTGGGTGAGATCAAAATGCAGGTCATCTCAACGTCACCCTCCGGGATCGTTAAGATAACGGACCTGACAGAAGTCGAACTTATGCCTGAGGCTGTGGAACTTCCCCCGGAACAGACCATTCCCACCGTGATGTACGAAGACCTCGGAGGCATCAAACCAGCCATCTCAAAGGTCAGGGAAATTATCGAACTCCCGCTAAAGCATCCTGAGCTTTTCGACAGGCTTGGTATCGATGCCCCGAAGGGTGTTCTGCTGCACGGACCGCCCGGGACCGGTAAGACCATGCTTGCGAGGGCGGTTGCTAATGAATCGGATGCCTATTTTATTCCGATAAACGGACCTGAGATCATGTCAAAGTTCTACGGGGAATCTGAAAAGCATATCCGGGAGATATTTGATGAGGCTGAGAAGAATGCTCCTGCAATCATTTTTCTGGATGAGATCGACTCGATCGCACCGAAAAGAGCAGAGGTCACCGGTGAAGTTGAACGGAGGGTGGTATCACAGCTTCTTTCATTGATGGACGGTCTGAAGGAACGTAAGAACGTGATCGTTATCGGTGCAAGCAACCGACCGGATGCGATCGATATGGCACTTCGCAGACCCGGCAGGTTTGACCGCGAGATAGTGCTTCGTGTACCGGATACGGAAGGGCGCCTTGAGATACTCCAGATACACACGCGGGGCATGCCCTTAGCAGATGACATCGATCTTAAGGAACTGGCAGGGATCACATACGGTTTCGTGGGGGCTGACATCGCTGCTCTCTGCCGTGAGGCAGCCATGAGCGCTCTTCGGAAGATACTTCCCGAGATCGACCTGGAGGCACAGGAGATCCCGAAGGAGATACTTGACAGGTTGCAGGTCACAAGAGATGATTTTGAGACTGCAATGAAGGAGGTCCAGCCATCTGCCATGCGGGAGATCATGATCGAGATCCCGAATGTGACATGGGATGATATAGGAGGGGTGGAAAGTGTGAAATGCCTGCTGAAGGAAGCCGTGGAATGGCCTCTTCGAAACCCGGAATCATTCCGGCGGATTGGTGTGGAAGCACCAAAAGGTGTGCTGCTCTATGGACCGCCCGGTACCGGCAAGACCATGCTTGCAAAGGCGATTGCACACGAATCGGATTCGAATTTCATCACAGCCAAGGGCAGCGACCTGCTGTCCAAATGGTACGGTGAATCCGAAAAACGGATAGCAGAGATATTCATACGTGCAAGGCAGGTTGCTCCGTCCATTATTTTTCTTGATGAACTGGATGCCCTTGCACCTGTGAGAGGGTCTGCTGTAGGGGAGCCACAGGTAACGGAACGCATTGTGAACCAGCTTCTCTCAGAGATGGACGGGCTTGAGGAACTCAGGGGCGTGGTGGTCATTGGCGCTACGAACCGTCCGGACATAATCGATCCCGCACTGATCAGACCCGGGCGTTTTGACGAACTTATACTCGTGCCGGTGCCTTCTGAAGAATCCAGACGCAAGATATTCATGGTGCATACCAGGAAGATGTCACTTGCAGACGATGTCAATATTGATGCACTTGTGAGGAATACCGATAAATTCACAGGTGCTGACATTGCGTCTGTGTGTAATAAGGCAGGGAGGTTTGCGCTTCGCGAAGATATCATGGCAGAGAAGGTGGATCAAAAACATTTCCTGAAGGCAATTGATGATACGGAACCCTCTGTGACCGCTGATACCATGAAATTCTACGAAGCGATGAGGGGCAAGCTCCAGACGAAAAAATCAAGGGAGATCGAGACGCCTGCCTATGGCTGAAAAGCCTGCTTTTTTAGTTGCTTGAGGATTGGCGAAGTTTATTCCGGGCACTCTGGATATTGAAAGGTTTGGGGATGGGGAATGGAGAAGAAACCTGCTCTAAAGCGTGAACTGGGTCTCTTTGAAGTTACGCTTAGCGGCGTTGGAAGCATACTGGGTGCCGGCATCTATGTACTTGTTGGGAAAGCCGCAGGTCTGGCAGGTAATGCTGTGTGGCTGTCTTTCCTGTTCGCGGCTGTGGCTGCGGGGCTTACAGGTATTGCTTATATGGAGCTTTCGTCCATGTTCCCGAAAGCCAGTGCGGAATATGAGTATGTAAAAAGGGCTTTTGGGGAAAATGCTGCGTTTCTCGTGGGATGGCTGGTAATAATCGGGATGGTAATTGCCACGTCGGCGGTTGCACTTGGTTTTGCAGGATATTTCAGTGCGTTGTCCGGTGCGCCCATGGTGCCCGCCGCAATCGTTTTGATCTTGATATTCGGTTTTGTGCTCTTTACAGGTATAAAGCAATCCGCCCGGATCGTCGTACTCATGACACTGGTCGAGATCGCAGGACTGCTGGTGATAATCTATATTGGTCTGCCGTATATCGGTTATGTGAATTATTTCGAGACCCCGGGCATACCGGGTATCTTTGAGGCATCTGCCCTTATATTCTTTGCATATCTGGGTTTTGAGGATATCGTAAAACTTTCACAGGAGACAAGAGAACCCGAGAAGACGATACCAAAAGCCCTGATAGTGTCGATAATCGTCACACTGGTCTTATACATCCTTGTTGCCCTGTCGGCTGTCAGCGTTGTCAACTGGCAGGCATTGTCCGATTCTTCCGCCCCCTTAACAGAGGTCGCATCCGTGGCAATGGGAAGTGATGCTTTTGTCATCTTTTCGGTGATCGCACTTTTTTCCACAGCTAACACCGTTCTGCTGATCATGATGGGAGGTTCCAGGATACTGTATGGCATGGCAGAATCCGGCTCCTTGCCAGAGGCACTTGGAGCCGTTCATGCTACAAGAGGAACACCATGGGTTGCCATTGTAGTGTTTTCAGTACTTTCGATAGCTTTTGTCTTCGTCGGCGACATAGTGACCGTTGCAAACATCTCTAATTTCATGATCTTCGTGATCTTCTTCATGATTGACATTTCACTGATCCGGTTACGCTATACGGAACCACATCTTAAACGACCCTTCAAATCCCCGCTCAACATCGGAAGGTTCCCTGTCCTGCCCGGGCTTGGTGCACTTGTTACTGTGTTCCTGTTCTCACATCTAAGTCCTGAAGCCATGCTTTATGGTTCGATTATCCTGATGGGGGGGTTATTGGTGGTGGGTGTCAGGTCGGGGAGGGGTTTTTGAGATGTGGATTCTGTTAAGTAAGGGAGAGTATAATGAGTTTAAAAAACCAATCTCTAAAAATTTAATTAATTTTTAAACTTCAATGATTTTAGAGTTTGAATCTTACCCCTCGCATAGAAATTCGGGGTTATAGGTAACCGTGTTTTTTTGTACGCAACTTTTTGATACAGTTAGTCTTCTTCTGAATATCCATTAATTTACACTGTGCGCATCCTAAAAAGTGTACGCTAAAATCTTGCGATACTATAACTCAAAACTCAAATATTTTTTTGAGAATCATATTTGAAATAAATTATATATGATGTTGGTTTTTCATGATATGATGGTTGAAAACAGAGAATCAATGAAAAAATCCCAAAAAGAAAAAAACGAGGTAAAACATACAAGTGTTACAAATTGGTTGTTAGTAATAGCTACAATTTGTTTAGTAATTGTGGGAGGTTTACAATATTCTGCAACTTGCGAAGTTGCTAAGTCGAATGCAATATTGACAAATATAACTTCTGAACATTATAAATATCATCCTCCAAATGTGAGTTTAACAAATGAATATATTGGAAAAATGTTTATTTATCAAGACAATGACAAGACTACTGTAACAATTTATGGAATTGGTAGTTTTTATAATGATGGCAAATCAGATGACATAGCTTTAGCAAGACCATCCTCTTTAGGAGAGGTACTAAAAAATGAAACTGTTTGGATAGTTAGAGAGGGAAATCGTGATTCTATTCCAATAATTCCAAGTGAAGAACCAAAGCGCATACCTATTTTAGTATCTTATCAATTAAATGAAAGTATAAATATAAATGGTAGAGTATATATAAGCATTTCACCTGATATTTCACAAATTGAAATAATTCATCCTTTAAATAAAACAATATTAAAAAATATAACTATATTAAGTCCGGCTTACATAGATTTTAAGTTTGGTGATAAGCTAGTTATAGTGAATTCAGATGATTATAACCAATATATTGAAGTAATATATTTTGATAATTATGATGAATATGTAGCTAAAAAGAAAGGGTTGTTATATGAATACGGATATGATGCTGTACTCATGTAATTCTTTTCTAGAATATAAGAATCTGATATCTTCTTAATTATTTTCCTCACATTCCTTGATTTTAAATTCACATCCCTTTCTCTTACTCTTTCCCAAATTAACCAATCGTCGCCTTTAAACTGTCTTTATCTGTCTTATGCTCGTCTTTTTACTGTCTTGCGACACTTCTCTTTACCGTCGCCACTGTCTCTTGAACTTGATATTATATTTTTATAGTAACTGTCATACGCATATAGATGTGATTATGTATGTAATTCTACCGTCGCATGAACTTGTTTTTACCAGCGCACCTTCCGAACGAATCTCCATCACCTTCAATGGCACCCGTTTTCAGGACATTCCAACCCGCCATCGCAGACCCTTTTGAACGATCTGCCTTTTTTTAACCGCTAGTTTTTTAATGTTGGATCAACCATTTTATGAATATAATGTTTAAATATTGAGCTATGATTGTAGTTTAATATGTGTCACAGTAACAATATATTAATGAGGAGAATATTATTGTTGCTGACCGTAATGTCGTTTTTTGCGGGTTATGCGAATGCGGTCGGGACAGAAATAGAACCATCGGGAATTAATATTGATACGTCTGCAAAAGCAGTTGATACTGACCAGGCTTTTACGGTAAGCATATCAGTTGACCCCTCGGTTCCGATCAACGGTGCCCAGTTCAATCTCAAGTTTACTTCTCCTCTGGTAAGTGCAATAGAGGTACGCGAAGGCAACCTGTTCAGCCAGAGTGGTGCAAAAACTTTCTTCAGTAGCGGAACCATTGATAATGACGCTGGAACGGCCACTGACGTCTACGACGTAATTCTGGGTTCAACAAACGTATCCTCCCCGGGCGTGCTGGCATACATCGACTTCATGGCAGGAAGCACAACAGGAACTGCCACATTCTCACTCTCAAATATAGTAATCAGTGATAAAAATTCAAATGCTGCACCCTACATCATCAGCACCAGCGATGGCTCGGAAATTCTTACTATCTATATTGGTTCAAATGACAGGCTACAAACCATAGACACATACGATCCATACGATGAGAACGAGGATTCTGTAATAGATATATCTGAGCTGTCCGATGCAATTGATGATTTCTTTGCTGGAACTCTGGAGATTGGAGATCTGTCAAAGATCATCGATTACTTCTTCCTTGGCGATAGTGGGTATCGGTGATCAGAAGGGGTTGAGATATCTAATCTCTCAACACTCTTAAAATATTCCAACCAGTATTGTAACCCCTCCCAAACAATCTATTGTTTTTCTGACTGCTGGTTTTTGAAACTCAGATCAATCATTTTATGAACACCACTTTTAAATATTGAGTCACAATTATACTTTATCATGTATTATATTAATAAGATATTAATGCTGAAAATATTAGTATTGTTGACAATATTTTCCTGTTTTACTGGTTCTGTGAATGCAGCTGAAACATCGACCATTACATTCGCCCCGTCGGCAGAGGTGGTTGACCCTGACCAGCCATTTACGGTAAGCATATCCATTGACCCCTCGGTTCCGATCAACGGTGTCCAGTTCGATCTCCAATTTACTCCTTCCCTTGTAAGTGCAACTGAGGTGACCGAAGGCAACCTGTTAAGTCAGAATGGTGCAAATACCATTTTCAATAGAGGAACCATAAATAATGACGCCGGAACGGTCACTAACGTCTACGGCTTTATTCTTGGTGCAACAAGTGTATCCTCGCCGGGCGTGTTTGCAGACATCGGTCTCACAGCAGGAAGCACCACAGGGACTGCCACATTATCTCTCTCAAATGTGATCATCAGCGATGCAGATGCAAATGCCGTACCCTACACCATCAGCACCAGCGATGGCTCAGGATCGATCAATATCAATGTTGGTCCGGATAATACAGCACCAACCGCAAACCCCTATGACACGAACCAGGATTACATAATCCAGATAGGTGAAATGCTAAATGCGATCAGTGACTGGAAGACTGGAAATCTGCCAATGGGAGATATGATGACAATCATTGGTTACTGGAAATCAGGACAGCCGTATTGCTGATCAAGATCCATTGAAAGAATGGTTTGTATCATACAGCAGAATAATCTTGCATCACCGGCTACAGCCTGCAATCTCACCAGAAATATCGCTTCTCATCATACCGCACACAGTATCGAAATCCTGCGACTGCCCCAGCGCCCACATGAGCTTTACCAGTGCAACTTCAGGGAGCATATCCTCACCTTCAATGGCACCAGCTTTCAGGATGTCCCGCCCGGTATCGTAGACCCTGTCGCACACCCTGCCGTTTAAGCACTGCGAGGTCATGATCACCGGGATATTAGCCTGCACTGCACGCTCAATTGAGGGTATCCAATCCGTGGAAACATGTCCAAGTCCCGTACCCTCGATAACGATCCCGCGGTAACCGGCATCAATATAATATGATAATAGATCAGGGTTTGCACCGGGTGTGAATTTAACAAGTGCGCATCCCGGCTCGATTATTTCCATCATTTCCAATTCACGTGTTCCACGCTTGATGTAATCCCCGGATGTCCTGATCGTGCGTGTCTCATAATCAACAACCCCGATGGGTTCGGAATTCATGGACTTGAACGCGTCCCTTCTTGAAGTATGCATCTTGCGGACCTTGGTTCCGCGGTGTATCTCACAGTGATCATCGGATGTCGTGCCATGCATAACAACGCACACCTCTGCAATATCGCTAACCGCCACCATGGCTGCACAGATCGCATTCATGGCATTGTCACTGCTCGGTCTGTCCGCACTTCGCTGGGAACCCACAAAGACGATCGGCACAGGGGTCTTAACCATAAATGACATCGCTGCAGCAGAATACATCATGGTATCTGTGCCGTGCGCGATGATTATACCTTCCGCACCCTTTGTGATCTCCTCCACCACAGCACGGGCAAGTTCTGTCCAGTACTC
>JAFGQV010000114.1 GCA_016935475.1 Methanosarcinaceae archaeon | reverse complement strand
TTAATGTAGTTTTCAAAGGGCTGTTAGATATTGCATGTTTCATGTTATGCTGGAAAAAGCTGTAAGAGGAGTTTTGAAATGGGTTCTATAAAAAGGCACAGACAGAGAATCATCTCATGTAGCCTGTTTCGGTTTGACAGCATCCCTCCAGTAGACCAGCGGGCAGATCCTGCGTCCATCAAATTCTAAGAGAATTCCCGGAATTAGAGGTGTTCCGGACTCAGGACGAATATCGGAAAGATTTAAAAGGTGGGAGTTGTGGAATCATCGGATAACGGGATACTTGTTAGAATCCTGAAAGTATGTTGTTGATCGTCCGGGATATTTTATGGATACGGGTTACATTATCAGCAGGTGACGGGAATTGGTAGATGAGGGTGAAATTCACAGGATGGCGCATAGTAAGGATGCAGATAAACGCATAACTGCGCTTAAGCTGTCCGGCACCTATTTTCCAGATCTGTCTGATAAGGAGCAGGCAACCCTGGACCTTCTTGCACTTACCACGGACAGGGACAGCAATGTACGACTCCACGCAACATCTGCTCTTGGTTCGGTCTTTGCACATGTCACTGACAAAGATGAGGGTTGGAAAGAACTGCTCGCACTTATCAAGGATAAGGACAGGACCGTGCAGGATCAAGCAGCATCTGCACTTCGTTCAGCCTTTGCTCATGTTACTGATAAAGATGAAGCATGGAAAGAACTGATTGAACTCAGAAAGAACAGGGATAGCGGTGTGCAATATCTTGCAGCAGGTTTCATGTTCTCATCCTTCGCTCTTGTTCCTGATAAGAAGCAGGCAGCAAAGGATTTGCTTGAACTCGCAAAGGACAGGAACAGTGGTGTTCGAAGGCGTCTGGCAGATGTAATGGTTCCGGTTATCACTCACATTGCTGATAAGGGTGAGGCATGGAAAGAGCTGATCGCACTCACAAAGGACGGGGACATAGAGGTGCAAATGCGTGCAGCAGGTGGTCTTGGTCCAGCTTTTAATCACATTAACGATAAAGTGGGAGCTACAAAAGACCTGCTTACACTCACTAAAGACGAGAACTATTATGTGCGACTGATCGCAGCAGATGCACTGGGTTCGGTCTTTGCTAATGTTAATGATAAAAAAAAGGCATGGAAAGAACTGCTTGCACTCACAATGGACGGTGATAAAGATGTGAGAACACGTGCAGCAGGTTTTCTGGGATCATCTTTCATTCATGTTCCTGATAAGGATGAGGCATGGAAAGAGCTTTTTGCACTTACAAAGTACGTGGATGGCAATGTGCGATTGCACGCAGCAGATGCTCTTGGTTCGGTTTTCCCTCATGTTCCTGAAAAGGATAAAGCATGGAAAGACATTCTTGCCCTCACAGGGGATGAGGATAAAGATATTCGAAGGAGTGCATTAGGTGCTCTTGGTCCAGCCTTCACTCACGCTAATGATAGGAAGCAGGCATTAAAAGATATTCTTATGCTCACAAAGAACAAGGACGAGATCGTACGAAGCAGCGCAAAAGATACCGTGGTTTTGGTGTTTACTCACGATACTGAAAAAGTGCAGACATGGAAAGATATCCTTTCACTCACAAAGGATGAGGACAGATATGTGCAAAGAAACGCAGTAGATACCTTTGTTTCAGTCTTCCCTCACATTCCTGATAAAGATGAAGCGTGGAAAGAGCTATTCAAACTCACAAAGGGCGAGGATAGGGACCTACGATATCTGGCAGCAGCTGCTCTGGTGTCGGTCTTCACCCACCTTGCTGATAAGGAGCAGGCAACCAGAGACCTCTTTGAACTCACAAGGGACAGGGAGATTTTTGTGCGTGTACCTGCGGCAGTTTTTCTGGTTTCAATTATCACCCGTCTTACCGGTAAGAAACAGGCGTGGAAAGTCCTGGATGCATTCACAACTGACAGGGACAGGATCGTTAGACTTCTTGCTGAATCCTTCCTGCTTTCTGCTTTCGATCACGTTAATGATGAAAAGCAGGTATTAAAAGAACTGTGTACGATCACGGAGGAGTTCAGGGATGCACGAAGTATATTCCTGGCAGAAGCCCTGCGGGACCCCACCCCTGCCCAACTTACTGACAGGGAACAGACAGAAAAAGACCTGCTTGAACTCACAACGGCGAAGGATAGCTTTGTGCGATGGCACGCAGCAGATATCCTGAGCTGGGTCTTCATCCGGGTCCATGATAAGGAACAGGCAACCGAAAAATTGTTTCTGCTCACAGACGACAGCGACAGTGTTGTTCGATGTTTTACAGCAGCCATACTGGGTTCTGCCTATCCTCACATTACTGAAAAGGAAAGGGTGGAAGAAAAACTGTATACCATGGCAAAGGATGAGGATAGAGTTGTGCAGGCTTATGCAAACCATTCACTTGGCAGTGTATATATTTTCAAGGCAACGGAAGCAAAGAGTGAGGAGGATTTCAGGGATGATCTGGAAAAAGCTCTGGAATTCTTTGAACGATCAAAAAATGATCCGTTTTCCTATTCCAGATTATACCACCCATTTTACAGATCGTTCCATAGGATAATTTTTAAGGAAGAGGAAGCTGAAGCCGGGGTACAGGAATTTTTCAACGAAACAAAAAGAACAGTGAAAATACCGGGAAATGAAGAAAAAGTTCTCGAATCCATGGAAAACCTTGGAAATGACCTGAGGAAGACACAGAACCTACCTAAAATGGACATTGAATCCATAAGGTCCAGCCTCAACACCTGCCGGCAGGACTGCGAACACGCCGTAACAATATGGGTCAAAGTAGGGGACCATTTCCCTGCTTTATACACAGACCACTGACTTTCCGTGCTGGTTAAAAAGACAATAGTATTTCGTATTCAGAGGTCAGCAAATCCTTGTGCTTCCCGGGGTGAGTGCTCCCATCCCCACCACCAAAAAAGAGTCTCAAGAGCAATGATATTCAATAATTGTCCCTGAAAGATCATAAGTTTTCAAAATAGTTGCCCAACATTATCTCACTGAAATCTATAGTTTCAATACCAGCATCTACATTCCTATTGGATTCGATTTTCCTTTGTTCGATCATGAGAGAAGTGAGATGCCAGCACAACCTGACAATGTTGTAACTTTTTTCATACGAATATGATTTTGACACAAGCAGAGCATGTTCCTTGTCCCTTGTATCCAGATAAACAAAACCCGGTACTTCACTTAATATCTTCCCTTCAGGTTCATCGTCATTAGCGGCTGCTTTAACTCGTAAACTTCCAGCGATGATCCTTAGACCATGTTTATAAGAATTGTATTCACTTTTGTAGGTCAGCTCTTTTGCACACAGGACCATTATATTACAAATTTTGTAAATGGCTTTTTTAGTCCGCTCTTGTTCCAGAAAATCAGTCGGACAATTTTTAAAAAATATTGACTGGATAGTGTCAAAATTATTTTTCCCGGAAACAGATGATATCCCTGACCTGGACACATCTGCAACCATTTTATTAAAAGTTGAGAAACTATAAGTGCTGAGCCATAACCAGACATCGTTTGGCTGTTTAAGTAATGCAAAGGTGATCGCAAACATTGTCTCAAGAGCATGGTACTTAGAGAAATGTATCTCTGCTTTCAGACCGGATATTAAAGCGTCTTCATCTGTAAATTCAAGTCCACTATTTTCTTGAATAATATCAAGAACTGAAGTATGATTGTCTACGATACCTTTCAATACAGCAACCTTATTCATGATAAAATCATGCTGGTACAATGTGAACAAAGTTTCATCAAGATCATTTCCAGTCATTTTTGTACCTATTTTGTGCAGAAACCTCAAGGATCTTATCCACGCCGCCTGACAAGAACCGCAAGAGCGATGATCATAACAGACAGAACTGAACCGAATCCCGGAGCTTTCAGGTCTTCAACTATCTTTTGTATCTCAGGGGAGGTTTTATTTTCATCGATCAGTTTATCAACGGCTGAAGCGGCTGCTTCTGCAGCAACCTCTGCGGCGGTTTCTGCTGCCTCGGACGCAATGCCGGATTCCACCTCGAAGGTCTTTGTGTGGGTTGAACGTGTACCGTCTCCTGCAACTGTGGTGACGATCACCTCATGGGTCCCTGCTTCAAGGCTCTCGGCAACTGTGGAGTACGTCCCTGCATCAACATCGCTTCTCTGGTCTATTTGCTTGCCGTCAAGAAGTACCTGTACCTTTGAAATATCCCCGGCGTCAATAGCATAACGGATGATCGCAATATCCCCTTCACGAATCTTGCCACCGTTCGGACCTTCCACAGTTATTCCCACATCTGTCTCAACAACGATATCCTTCCTCTGGGACACCTGCTCAAGGGAGATCATATCACTGTCAGTGCCTTCAAAGATGTTCTTTACTTTTGAGATAAAGATGGTAATGGTCTTACCATCAACTGTTTTGGAATAGGTGAACAGGTCACCGACCTCAACTTCTTCCTCCTTAACAGGGGAATCATTTTTGCGCAGGGTCAACACCACGGAATTATCCTTAAGGTTCGATGCATCCAGTGTATACCCGTCTTCAAGTTCAAGTGGAGTACCCACATCCACAGACCGTTTCTTGTCAAGGATATGGTATTCTGTGGTCTCGATCTCAGGATCGACAAACTGCTCCACTTCCAGCTCCACGGTAAGCGGCTCCTCGATCACTTCAGTGGGAGTGATGCGAATAACCAGATAATCGATCTCCTCTTCATCGTCTTCGTCCTCATTTTCAATGATCGTCTTGATATACTCAAAAGGATCGGTTTCTTTACCGATGGGGCTATCCAGTTCGACCTCTTCACCGTTCAGGTATACCCCGATCAAGCATGAACCACTATTTTCATTGATGTCAAGCACCTTAAACGAATATCCCTGTTCAAGCGCGAACTCATCCCCGATTTCCGCCTCGATTTCCGAGTAATGTATCAATGCATTTGTTTCTGTTCCATACACGGGAGATACGAACATCGACAACAGAACAAACATGCCAATAAGATAATGTATATATTTCATAGAGACCACAAACATCCAGTATCAATTAAAATAATCATATTATGCAATTTAATATTATAATATCATAATATTCACAGATTAGTTTATCGGTTTCTGACATCATTATAATTAACCCAAAAAGGTGAACCAATGAAATACGCAGTACTCATCGGAGACGGCATGGCGGATTTCCCGATAAGGGAACTGGGTGAGATGACCCCACTCCAAAAAGCCAGAATCCCTAACATGGACCATATAGCCAGGCACGGGCGTACAGGACTTGCAATAACCGTGCCAGAAGGTATGCCTCCCGGAAGCGATGTTGCAAACATGTCAATTTTCGGGTATGATCCGCAGAAATATTATACAGGCAGGGCGCCCCTTGAAGCTGCGAGCATGGGAGTGCCGCTTGGAAAAGATGACGTTGCATTCAGGTGTAACCTGATAACGCTCAATGACAACATCATTGCAGATTATAGTGCAGGACACATAACCAGCGAAGAAGCAAAAGTTCTGATCGAGACCATTGACCGCGAACTCGGGAGTGATAAATTCAGATTCTATCCGGGGATAAGTTACAGGCACCTGATGGTTGCAGCAGGCGGTACCGGTGCAAATGCCGAATGTACACCTCCGCATGATGTTGTTGGCGAGGAAAGGGAACAGCATATGCCAAAGGGTGAAGATTCCGGGGTGCTGTGTGAAATGACCAATGCTTCAATGCCGATCCTCGAGAAGCACGCAATAAATCTCGAACGGATAAAAGCCGGCAAGAAACCTGCAAACTCGATCTGGCTCTGGGGACAGGGATATGCTCCTGCTTTCCCTACATTTAAGGAACTGTACAGTGCAACAGGTTCCATAATCTCTGCAGTTGACCTGCTGAAAGGGATTGGCATCTATGCAGGGCTCGATGTTATTGATGTGCCCGGAGCAACAGGTTATCTTGATACCAATTATTCCGGCAAGGCGGAATATGCGCTGGAGTCACTCAAAACCCATGATTTTGTATTTGTGCATGTGGAAGCACCCGATGAAGCCGGGCACATGGGAGACCTCGATGCAAAGATACAGGCAATCGAACACTTTGACAGGATGGTTGTGGGACCAATACTTGATTTTGTACGTGGTGCGGATGAAGATTATACGATCCTTGTGATGCCTGACCATCCAACCCCAATATCGCTCAAGACACATACTACTGATCCTGTGCCCTTTGCGATCTACTCCACAAAAGAGAATAACATCGATGGCGCAACTGCATTTGATGAGCGGTCCGTCATGTCCGGCTCACTGGGCACGGTGTATGCTGCAAACCTTGTTCAGATGCTCATTGATATGAATTGAACCGTTACTAGGTGGCTGGTTTCGATAGTTTGAAACCTGCTATCGTCACCTATATTTATCATATCTGCCTATATATTCTTGAAAACCTAAAGGAGTGGTTAATATGAGATTTGGATTAACACGGTGGAGACCACATGGGGTCTCGAGATGGGATCCATTTGAGGAAATGGGCAGAACGCAGGAGCGATTGAACCAGTTATTCGAAGATGTGCTACCCGGACAATGGTGGGGCGGTACAACAATTTCGCCTCTTGTGGATATAAAAGAGGAAGACAATAAGATAATTGTTACAACCGATGTCCCCGGTGTTGATAAAAAAGATGTCGATATCGATATTAGAGACGATATCCTTGAGATCAGCGCAAAGTTCGGGGAGGAACGCGAAACTGAAGAAGAGGGATATGTCCGCAGGGAACGTACCTTCAATCGTTTCTCCCGTGCAGTCAGGCTTCCGGCAACTGTCACGGAAGAAGGCGCAAAGGCAAAACTTGAGGATGGGGTTCTGACCATTGAACTTCCAAAGGTTGCTATCGAAGAGAAGAAAAAGGTAATGATCGAATAACATTACTTAAAGAAAAAAAACTAAAAGATAAGCGTCCCTGGCTGGATGGACAACGGACGCTTTTTTCTATTTTCGTTCAGGCATTCTTTTTTCGTTCTGGAATAATTATATTGCGGCATCAGTATATTGCAATCTTCATTTTTTGCTCAGTCGGGGTAACTATCATCATCGCCGCGAAAAATACTATATAGATAGTATTATTTATTCCTACTGCCGTTTATGCGGCAGGTAATATCTGTGAAAATAGAAGCATTTACTGTTGAAAACGTACCCCTCATCCAAAGGGGAGATGACCTCGCAGCGATAATATGCAAAAATG